>JAKEHA010000035.1 GCA_022615275.1 Candidatus Latescibacterota bacterium | reverse complement strand
GGTGAGCGTCGGCGCGGGACTGCGCTCGATGTCGGTGGCGGCCGCAACCCTCGAGGACGTCTTCCTCCAACTGGTGACGAAAGAGGAGTAGCATGCGCAAGTCGCTCGCCATTTATCGAAGAGAGATCGCGTACTACTTCCAGTCGCCGGTCGCCTACGCGGTGATCACCATCTTTCTCTTGCTGGCCGGCTACTTCTTCTATAACTTGCTCGGCTATTTCAATCTGGCGTCGATGCAGGCCATGCAGAACCCGGTGCAGTCGCGCTCGCTGAGCCTGACCGCGTCGGTGATGCAACCGTTGCTCGGCAATTTGAGCAGCGTGCTCCTGCTCTTGCTCCCGCTCGTCACCATGCGCCTGTTCGCCGAAGAGCGTCGCAGCGGCGCAGCCGAGCTCCTGTTCACCTATCCGGTCTCCGACGCGTCCGTGATACTCGGCAAGTTCGGCGCCGCGGTCACCGTGTACCTCGTCATGCTGGCAATGACGCTGCCCTATCCCGCGCTCCTCGCCCATTTCGGCGACCCCGAGCCGGGACCCATCGTCTCCGGTTACCTGGGTGTGTTCCTGATGGGTGTCGCGTTCATCTCCATGGGAGCGTTCTTCTCGTCGCTGGGTGAGAGCCAGCTGGTTGCCGCCGCGGCGACCTTCGGGTGCGGACTCCTGTTCCTGATCGTGGGCTGGATGACCCCGTTCGTCTCCTCCACGCTGGCCGCGGTGCTCGAGCAGTTGTCGATGGTGCACCACCTCGACGGCTTCGCGCGCGGCGTGATCGACACCAACGACCTCGTGTTCTATCTCGGGCTCACCGTGTTCTTCCTGTTCTTGTGTGCGCGCGTGCTCGATTCCGCGCGCTGGCGGAGCTGACGACGCCCATGCCGAACCCTTCCGCCGAACGCACGTTCTCGCGCACGACGCTGTGGCGCGTGGCCGCCGCTCTCGGGCTGGCGTTGCTCGCCGCCGCGGCCCTGCTTTTCGCCGCGCGCGCGGCGGACGCGCGCGCGTGGGGGATTCCGGCCGTTCTCGGCGCGGCCGTCCTGATCGTCGCAGGCGTCGCGAATGCGCGCGCGGTCGCGGCGTTCCTCGGCCGGCGGGACGCGCGACGGGGTGCGGACGCGTTTCTCTCAACCCTGTTCCTGGCCGCGATCCTGGTCGTCGTCCAGGCCACGTCGGCGCGCCGCTACCACACCTTCGACCTGACGCGCAACCACCGGCACACGCTGTCGGCGCAAACGTCGGCGCTCCTGGATTCACTCGACCGCGACGTCGAGGTGACGGGCTTCTTCCGACAGGCGTCGCTCCATCGCGACGGCGCGTCGGACCTGTTCGCGCTGTACGCTCGCAAGAGCCCTCGCTTTCGCTCGTCCATCGTCGACCCCGATCGTCAGCCGGAACTGACGCGGCGATTGGGTGCTTCCCTCGACGACGTGGCCGTGCAAGCGGGCGAGGCGCGGCGCGTGATACGCACCATCGACGAAGAGAGTCTCACCAACGCGATTCTATCCGTCACGCGGACGGGCGCGCGGACGCTCTACTTCGCCACCGGGCACGGCGAGAAAGACATCGCCGTCACCGACCGTGAGGGCTATTCGGGCCTGCGCCAGCGCCTGGAGGCGCAGGGTTATGCGGTGCGTTCGGCCTCGCTCTTGGGCGGCGCGCCGGTGCCCTCCGACTGCGCGGTGCTCGTTCTCGCGGGCCCGCGTCAGGACTACTTCGCCGACGAAGTGTGGGTGGTACAGCGTTACCTCGAGGAAGGGGGCTCGCTGTTGGCGTTGATCGACCCGCGCGTCGAGGTGCCGCGGCTCGCCGAGCTATTCGCGCGCTATCACCTCGGACTGGTCGACGCCGTCGTGCTCGACGAGCTCGTGCTCGATGCCGGTGATCGCTCCTTCGACGCCACCGTGACCAAGGTACGGCGCTACGAGTCGCACCCGATCACGCGCGACTTCAACTACGTGACCATGTTCCCGCGCGCGCGACCGGTCGTCATCGCGGAGGACTCCGTGGTGGCCGGTCTCGCCCCCCAATACCTGTGCATCACCGACGACCGCGCGTGGGGCGAGGTTGACATGGAGAGTTTCGCCGTGGGGCGCGCCGTTCGCGAAGGCACCGACATCGCGGGACCGCTCCCCATCGCGGCCGCGGCCACGCGCACGCCGCTCGTGTCCACAGGCGGCGGCGCCGCGCCCGGCGCCCAGAGCCGGTTGATCCTCGTCGGCGACTCCGATTTCGCCAACAACACGATGGTCGGGGTACTCGGTAACTCCGACTTCTTCTTGAACGTGATCGCGTTCCTGTCCGAGGACGAGAACATGATTCGCATTCGCCCGCGGCGCCTCTTGGGCGAGAGCGTCTACATCACCGAACGGCAGGGACGCATGGTCTTCCTCGTGTGTATGGTGCTTCTTCCGTTGACCCCCATCGTGACGGGCGCGGTCGTGGTGGCGCGGCGCAGGCGGCTATGACGCTCTCGCGCACGTCGCGTGTCCTCTTCGTGGCCGCGGCGCTGGCCGTGGCCGCGTTCGCGCTGCTCGAATTGCCCCGGCGACGGGCGGCCGAGCGCACGGCCGACGATGCGCGCCGGCTGTTTCCGCCCTCCTCGGCCCAGGCCGACCGCGTGGAAATCGCGCGTTCCGGTGAACGCGTCCTTCTCCTCGCACGCGGCGCGCGTTGGGACGTCCTCGAACCCGTTCACGACGCGGCCGAGTACTCGCGCGTCGCGACCTTGCTCGACGCGATGGCGCGCGCGCGTATCGAGCGCAGCCTTGGGCAAGCGGACGACCCCGCACGCTATGGTCTCGTACCCGCGGTCGCGGTGGTGACGGTGTTCGCCGAGCGCGACACGCTCGCCCATCTCGAGCTGGGATCGCTCACGGTCGACGGTGCCTTCGCGTACGCCCGGCGCACCGACGGCGACGTCGTGCTGGTACCGGCCGCGCTCTTGAGTGCGGTGGCACTTCCGGCCGCGGCCTTTCGCGACCAGAACCTGGTGCGCTTCGACCCCGCCGAAGTCGAGGCGTTCACCGTGCGCCGCGACGGACACCCGGCCGTGCGATGGACGCGACGGGGACGCGAGGCGTGGTTCACGCTCGTCGCGGGCGACACCGTCGCGGGCGACTCGGTCGAGGTGCCGGCCCACGTGCGTCGCTTCCGCGGCATGCGTGTGCGCTCCTTCGTCGACTATTCGGATACTACCGGCGTGTTCACACGTCCGTCGGGCAGCGTGACCCTCTACAAGCGCGCCCCCGCGCCACCGGTTACGATGCGCTTCGTCGCGCGAGCGGCGGGCACCTATTGGGCACGCATCGACGGCGAGTCACGCGTGATCGACGTGCAGGGGGACGTGGCGAGCGCGCTCGATGCCGCTCCCGCCGTGCTCCGCGACCGCAGACTCTTGCAGTTCGATCCGCCGCGCGCCAAACGCATCCAGGTCGTGACGGCGGACACGTCGGCGGTGCTGGTGCGCGCCGGCGACGCCTGGGCGCTCCCCAACCCCGCCCTGGGGCGCATCGACCCGGGCGCGGCCGCCGACTTCGTGCGCGCGCTGCGCGCGCTGCGGTATCGCTCGGTTCTCGACGCCCCCCCATCCGATCTCGAACCCGCGGCCTTTACCCTTGTGGTAGCGGGCGACGGTGATACCATTCTCGACGAGATGCGGGGGCGGCCGCGCGCGGGCACCACGGGCGCCTGGGTCGTCACCAGCCGGTCCTCACGCGTGCTATCGGAAGCGACGTCGGCGGACCTGAACACGGTGATGACGCATCTGCGGCGCCTGCGAGTTTC
>JAKEHA010000229.1 GCA_022615275.1 Candidatus Latescibacterota bacterium | reverse complement strand
GGAGACCGAGAAGGCCGTGTTCGAGGTTCCCTCGACCGCGGCCGGCGTGGTCACGGAGATCAATCTCAAGACCGGCGACTCGGTGAAAGTCGGCGGTGTCATCGCCAAGATCGACACCGAGGCGAAGAAGGCGGCCGGTGCGCAGACGCCACCTGCTGCGAAACCCACCGAGGCCGCCGCCCCCAGATCGACTCCCGCACCCGCGGCGCCGTCGCGAGCACCGGAACCCCCGCGCGCGGCCGCGCCGGTCGAGGAGCCCACCGCGGATTCGATTCGCAACACCGTGGTCGCGGTCGCGCAGGAGTCGGGTTCGCCGCCGCCGGCATCGCCCACCGTGCGCCGTCTCGCGCGCGAGTTGGGCGTCGACATCAATCAGGTGCGCGGATCGGGTCCGAGTGGTCGCATCTCATCCGAAGACGTGCATAGCTTCGCCAAGTCGATCATCACCGCCGCGGCCAGCGGCGGTGCGCGCGTGCCGGCCGCCGGCACCGGCATCGCGACGACTGCTGCGCGCGCGCTGCCCGACTTCGCGCGCTACGGCGACATCGAGCGAGCGCCCATGTCGAAGATCCGCGCGCTGACCGCGCAGAACCTCGCCTACGCGTGGAACAGCGTCCCGCACGTCACCCAGCACGACGAAGCCGATATCACCGTCTTGGAAAGCGCGCGCAAGAAGCACGCAGCCACCGTGGAAGCGGCCGGCGGCAAGCTCACCATGACGTCGATTCTGGTGAAGGTGTGCGCGGCGGCGCTCAAGCGTTTCCCGGATTTCAACGCCTCCGTCGACGCGGCGCGCGGCGAGATCGTCTACAAGAAATATTTCAACGTCGGCATCGCGGTCGACACCGAGCGCGGCCTGTTGGTGCCGGTGTTGCGCAACGTCGACCGCAAGAACCTGGTCGCGCTCTCGGTCGAAGTCACGCAGCTCGCGGAGAAGGCGCGCACCAAGCGCATCATGCCGGACGACATGGAAGGCGGCAACTTCACCATCTCGAACTTGGGCGGTATCGGCGGGACGGCGTTCACGCCCATTGTCAATGCTCCTGAAGTCGCGATCCTGGGTGTGTCGCGCTCGGCGATGAAGCCGGTGTTCGCCAACGGCGCCTTCGAGCCGCGCCTCTTGCTCCCGCTCTCGCTCTCCTACGACCATCGCCTGATCGACGGTGCCGCCGCCGCGCGCTTCCTGCGCTGGGTGTGCGAAGCGCTCGAAGATCCCATTCTCCTCGCCCTCGAGGGCTAATCGCCGCATGAGCCCCGACGTCTACCAACTGGTCGTCCTGGGTGGCGGCCCGGGCGGTTACGCGGCCGCGTTCCTCGGTGCCGACCTCGGTTTGAAGACCGCTCTAATCGACGTCGAAGAAAATCCCGGCGGCGTCTGCCTCTACCGCGGGTGCATTCCCTCCAAAGCGCTGCTCCACGTCGCCAAAGTTCTGCACGAGGCCGACGCCGCCCGCGCAATGGGTGTCGAGTTCGGCGCGCCGCAAATCAAAGTCGACGCCGTGCGCGCGTGGAAAGAGGGCGTGGTCAAGAAGCTCACGAGCGGTGTCGGGCAGGTGGCGAAGTTTCGAAAGGTCACCTACGTGTGCGGCTTCGGCACGTTCAAGGACGCGCACACGCTGTCGGTGTCGCTCGCGTCAGGCGGCACGCAAGAGATACGATTCGACCACGCCGTCGTCGCCACCGGTTCGCGCCCCGCGACCCTTCCATTTTTCAAGGACTCCGCGCGCGTGCTCGATTCGACCAGTGCACTCGACCTGCGCGATGTTCCCAAGACGATGCTGGTAGTCGGCGGCGGTTACATCGGACTCGAGCTGGGGAGCGTGTACGCGAGTCTCGGCGCCCGAGTCTCCGTCGTCGAGATGACCTCAGGGTTGCTGCCGGGCGCCGACAGAGATTTGGTCTCAGTGCTCGAGAAGCGGGTGACGAAATCCTTCGATCGCGTCATGGTGAACACCAAGGTGGTCGACGCGCGCGAAGAAACCAACGGCATCCGCGTCACCTTCGACGGTGCGGTCAAGGAATCGACCGTGTACGACAAGGTGCTTGTCTCCGTCGGCCGCAAGCCCAACTCGAGCGGCTTCGGACTCGAAAAGACGAAAGCAAGCGTCAACGAGCGTGGCTTCATCGAAGTCGACTCCCAACGACGCACCCACGAACCCGGCATCTTCGCCATCGGCGACGTCGTGGGCGAACCCATGCTCGCGCACAAGGCGTCGCACGAGGGCCGTACCGCGGTCGAAGTAATCGCCGGGCACAAGGTGGCATTCGAACCCGCCGCGATCCCGGCCGTGATCTTCACCGATCCCGAGATCGCGTGGTGCGGCTTGACCGAGACCCAGGCCAAGGAACGCAACATCGACGTCGCCGTCGCGAAGTTCCCCTGGGGTGCCTCCGGGCGCGCGATGTCGATCGAGCGTACCGATGGGTTGACCAAATTGATCATCGATCCGAAGAGCGAGCGCGTCCTCGGTGTAGGCATCGTGGGCGCGGGCGCCGGTGATATGATCTCCGAGGGAGTGTTGGCGGTCGAGATGGCGGCCACGGCAGCCGACGTCAAGCTCACCATCCACCCGCACCCGACCTTGTCCGAGACCATCATGGAAGCTGCGGAAGTCTTTTACGGTCAGAGTACGCACGTGTACCGCCCCAGGCGGTCGTAGTTTCCCGAACCCGTCGTCCGCTCTCGCGGGCGCGAAAGGGGCCCTCATGGACCGCCTTCCGTTAGTCGCGGCTCTCGCCCTCGTCATCGCCTTTTTGGCGGACTCGAGCGCCGCGCGCACCTTCGTCCTCCCGCATGTGATCGAGACCAGCGGCGACACGGGAGTGACGAACTTCGCGTTCGACACCGGGTTTCAAGCCGTCTACACGGCGGGGCTCGTCGACGGCGAACCGGTATCGAGCGCGACCGTGGAAGTGTATCTGCTCAACGCGTCCGGTCTCCCCATCACCAGTGCGACCGCCAACCCCTTGTGCGATCCGTGCGTGTTCACGCTCAACTCGGCGACGCGCCGGGTGAGCACCACGTTCCAGGCCTTGATTGACGCGGCGGGTGGATTCTCGGGTTCGGTGGCGCTGGGGTTCGCCCTGTTCGAAGTGACCGGCGACGACGACCACGTCGAGCTC
>JAKEHA010000228.1 GCA_022615275.1 Candidatus Latescibacterota bacterium | reverse complement strand
GCGAGGGCGGCGAGCTCGCGCGCCACCGTGTCCTCGTCACCGGCGATCGCGCGAGTGTCGTCGGTTACGCCTCCGCCGTCGTGACGGCTTCGTGATGGCGGCGGACGTCGATCTCGCATCGCGGCGAACCCTCCTGGCAATCGCGCGTCACGCCGTCGTCGCGGCGGTCGACCGCGAGAGCTATGTTGATACGCCCACCGTCGATCGCACCCTGCCCGTCCTCTCCCTGCGACGCGGCGCCTTCGTCACACTCCACCAGCACGCGCGCCTGCGCGGGTGCATCGGCCGCGTCGAGCCGGACGCGCCTCTGCGCGTGCTCATCCCCGACGTCGCGCGCGCCGCCGCCCTCTCCGACCCGCGCTTTCCCCCCGTACGCGCGGACGACCTGGCCACGATCGCGATCGAGATCTCGCTGCTTTCGGTGCTCGAGGTGGTGACGGATCCGGGGCGCATCGAAGTCGGCCGACACGGGCTCTTGATCGCGGGGCGCGGACGGCGCGGGCTCCTGCTTCCGCAGGTGGCGGTCGAGTACCGGTGGTCGCGGGAGGAATTCCTGGCCGAAGTGTGTCAGAAAGCCGGCCTCGCCCCGGACGCCTGGCGCGCCGAGGGCGCCCGCTTGCAATCGTTCACGGCGGATGTGTTCGGAGAAGACGACGTCTAGACGCTACGCCGCGTCGGCGGTCGCAAGCGCGCGCTCGCGGTGGGCGGAGCCGTCGAAGGTGAGCACCACCGTCGCTTCGCCCACCCTCGTCTGCACGTGCACCGGGCGCGTCCACACTCGATACAGCGCTTCCATGGTGGCCTTGGCGTAGTCCGCGCGCAGCTCCACACCGTCGAAGCGGTGCTTGAGATACAGCTCACCCCGGTTCTCGAAGTTCCCGTCGACGATGTCGATATAGGGGTGGCCCAGGTTGGTGAGCTGGAAGAGCAGCTTTTCCTTCACCGCGCGAAAATCGCGGTCCGCGATTTCGTAGCGCCCGTTGCGCTCGTTCAGTGAATACGTGAAGAGCTTGTGCTCGCGGCAGAATTCCTCGGTCAGGAACTCGTCCACGAACGTCATGTCGTTGTAGATGGCGCGCACCTGGAATATCTTCTCGCGCCCCTCGCCCGTGTCCCGCCGCCAGGCCGCCTTGCGCGCGATGTCGTCGCACTCGTCGTACTCCTTGCCGAAGCGGCCCGTATCCCAGCGCCGCTCGATGTCGTGGAAGAGCTCGTAGCCCAGCTTGTACGGGTTCAGATGCCCCGCGTGCACCGCCAGGGTCGACGAGTGGTGGTCGGCGAAATCGACCAGCTCGCTCGCATTCAGCGCCTTTTGCGTCATGATCTTCTCGTGCCAGTACGACGCCCATCCCTCGTTCATGATCTTGGTCTGCGCCTGCGGCGCGAAGTAGTACGCCTCCTCCCGAATCATGCACAGAATATCGCGCTGCCAATTGGCTAGCGGTGCGTACTCGATCAGGAAGTGCAGGACGTCCTTGGCCGGCCGGGCCGGGAACTGCTTGCGAGCGCGGGCCTCGTCCTGCACGCGCCGCTGCAGCTCGAGGTAGGCCGGTGGGTTGATGTACGGGTCCATGTACGACTTGCTCTTCAAGCGCGCGACGTCGCGCGCCGGGGCCCCCTCGTCCGCGGCGGCCTCGCCGCGGCGCTCGTCGGGCTCGAACAACGCGTTGGGGTCGATCAAGTTTTCCAGCGACGAGCACACGTCGATGAAGTCCTCCACCACGTCCCGCCCGTAGGTCGACATGTAGTCGGCGATGCGGTTGCCGTGGTTCGCCATTTCGTCCATCATGCGCCGGTTGGTGTTCTTGAAGTACGCGTTGTTCTTGAAGAAATCGCAGTGCGCGTAGACGTGCCCGATCACGAGCTTCTGGTCCACGATCTGGTTCGAGTTCAGCAGATAGGCGTAGCAGGGATTGTTGTTGATCACCATCTCGTAGATCTTGTGCAGCCCGTAGCCGTAGCTCTTCTGCATGTACTCGTATTGCATGCCGAAGCGCCAGTGGGGATAGCGGGTCGGAAAACCGCCGTACGAGGCCACCATGTTGATGGCCTCGTAGTCGAGCGTCTCGAAGATCACGGGGAAGAAATCGAGTCCGTAGCCGCGCGCGTAGTCCTCGATCTCGCCGATCAGCGAGGTCAGCTGTTCCTGTTCGATGACGGCCATGCTCACCGCCCCTTTCCCAGGAACTTCTTGATCGATTCGTAGATCTCCTCGCGGCTGTTGATCTCGGCCAGGACCACGTTGTCGGTCCCCTTGAAGGCGCCGGCCAGATCGTTGATAAAGGCCCCGCTGCCGTAGGGGCTCGCGACCTGGCCGTAGCAGAACAGGTTCGCGGACGGGAGCAGACGTTCATTCAGGAGCTTCACGCACACCTGGGTGTCGCCGCCGCCCCAGTTGTCGCCGTCCGAGAAGTGAAACAGGTAGACGTTGAACTCGGAGGGCGGGCACTCGGCATCGATCAGGTCGGCCGCCAGCTGGTAGGCCGAGGAGATGCGCGTTCCCCCGCTCTCGCGCGTGTGAAAAAACGTGTACTCGTCGACCTCGCGCGCTTCCGCGTCGTGGACGATGAAACGCGTCGCGACTCCTTTGTACTGATGCCGCAGCCAGGTGTTGATCCAGAAGGACTCGTTGCGCACGACGTCCTTCTGCTCGTCACCCATCGACCCGGAGACGTCCATTAGATAGAAGATGACCGCGTTGGTCTCGGGCGCGTGGACGGTGCGGCGCGCGCGGTAGCGCTTGTCGTCCTTGATGGGCACGATGACCGGGTGCGCGAAGTCGTAGGCCCCGGACGCGATCTGGCGCTTCAAGGCTTCGCGAAACGTGCGCCGGAAGTGGCGCAGCGATTCGGGGCCGTTCTTGTGGATGCCGGTGAACTTTCCGTGCTCGGCCTCGATGACGTCCTTGCTCTTGGGCTTGATGTTGGGAAGCTCGAGCTCTTCGGCCATGATGCGGGCGAGCTCGGCGAGCGCCACTTCGACCTCGACCATGTGCTCGCCGGGGGCGTCCCCCGCCGGCCCCTTGCCGTCGCCCTCCGCCTGGCCGATCGGAGTCCCCGGTTCGCCGTCACCCTGGCCCACCCCGCCGAAGCGGCGTGTCTCGTGGCGAAACGTGGGAATCTCGATCTGCCGGATGGGAATGGAGACGTAGTCGCGGCCCTGGCGCCCCACCAGCTCGCCCGTCACCATGAACTTGCGGAGCTCCTTCTTGACGATGCCCCGCACCACCTGGCGGAAGCGATTCAGGTCCCGGTCGATGCGCTGTACCATACGCGCCCTCCCGGGCGGTTAGCTCGATCGCTTGACGTCGCCGCGCGCGAAGATGCTGGCCACAAAGTTGAGGACGTCGGTCGCGCAGATGTCGCAGTAGCCCATGTTGCGGATCAAGCGCTGCTTGACGATGTCGATCTTGGCTTGCGTCTCCTTGTCGACCACACTCGACACCAGGTTGGTGAGCTTGATCGAATCCTTCTGGTCCTCGAACAGCTTGAGCTCGAGGGCCTTCTGCAAGCGCGCGTTGGTCTTGTAGTCGAAGGTCTTGCCGTCGATCGCGAGCGCCCCGATGTAGTTCATGATTTCGCGCCGGAAGTCGTCCTTGCGATTCTCGGGGATCCCGATCTTCTCCTCGATCGACCGCATCAGGCGCTCATCGGGCTCTTCGTCCTCGCCCGTGTACTTGTTCTTGACCCGCTCCTTCTGCGTGTAGGCCTTGATGTTGTCGACGTAGTTGGCGCACAACTTGGTGATGGCGTCCTCGTCGGCCGAGATGGCGCGCTGGACCTCGTTCTTGACGATGTCCTCGTACTCGTCCTTGACCTGCGCCAAGAGGTCGCGGTAGCGCTTGCGCAGCTCGTCGCTATTGATGAGCGAGTGGTGCTGCAACCCCGACTCCAGCTCGTTCAGGACCATGAAGGGGTTGATGCACTTGTCGGCTTCGTCGCTGACCAACGCGTTCGAGATCTTGTCCTGGATGTAGCGGGGCGAGATGCCGTCCAGGCCCTCGCGCACGGTCTCCCGGCGCAGCTCCTTGACGTTCTCTTCCGTGTAGCCGGGCAGCGACTGCCCGTTGTACAGGCGCAGCTTTTGTACGAGATTGATGGAGGCCTTCTTGGGCTCCTCCAAGCGCGTCAGCACCGCCCACATGGCCGCCATCTCGAGCGTGTGGGGCGCGATGTGCGTGTGCACGATGCGCGACTTGTTGAAGTCGCGCTCGTAGATGCGCACCTCGTCCTTCAGGCGCGTGATATACGGCACGTCGATCTTGACCGTGCGGTCACGCAACGCCTCCATGAACTCGTTGTTCTGGAGCTTGCGGTACTCGGGCTCGTTGGTGTGGCCGATGATGACCTCGTCGATATCGGTCTGCGAGAACTTCTTGGGCTTGATCTTGTGCTCCTGGGACGCGCCCAGAAGGTCGTAGAGGAAGGCCACGTCCAGCTTCAGCACCTCGATGAACTCGATGATCCCACGGTTGGCGACGTTGAACTCGCCGTCGAAGTTGAACGCGCGCGGGTCGCTGTCGGAGCCGTACTCGGCGATCTTGCGATAGTTGATGTCGCCCGTCAGCTCCGTGGAGTCCTGGTTCTTCTCGTCCTTGGGCTGGAAGGTCCCGATCCCGACCCGGTCCTTCTCGGAGAGGACCATACGCCGGACCTCGACGTGACGAATGACCTTGGTCCAGTCGCCGTCGTAACGGCGCATGAGCTCGTTGAACTGGAAGCGGCAGGCCGGGCACAGATCGCCTTCGACCCGCACCGGGAAGGCCCGGTCGGCCGAGCGCTCGTTGATGCTCGCGAGCACTTCCTCGCGCAGCGCATCGGGGATCAAGTGCAGCGGCTCCTCGTGCATCGGGCAATCGACGAAGCGCTCGCCCTCCGCGGTCTCGTCGCGCCAGCCGAACGTATAGAGTGCTCCGTCCGGTGTCTTGGAGTAGTTCTCGAGGCCCTTCTTGAGCAAACGCACCATGGTGCTCTTGGCGCTGCCCACCGGGCCGTGCAGAAGGAGGATGCGCTTCTCGGTGCCGTAGCGCTGGGCCGCAGCCTTGAAGATGTTGACCATCTTCATGAGGGGCTGCTCGAGCCCGTAGATGGCGTCGGCGCCGCTGTTCTCCGCGTCGTCGAAGAACTTGTAGCGCGTGATCTTGCGCTTGTGCTCGGTGAACTCCTCGACCCCGTGCGAAACGATCATGTCGAACATGCGCTGGAAGGCGGTGCGGGTCACGCGCGGGTTGCGGGCCACCACCTCCAGATAGTCCTCGAACGTTCCCTTCCAGTTCAAGCGCTGGAACTGACTCACGTCTTGACGCGTGCGAATCAACGAGATGATTTCGGTCGCGGAACCCATTGGTCCTCCTGCTCGCGGACGGTGGGAGCGTTAATCACGTTCTTATCGGCAATATAGTGGTGCCTTTACGGCGGCGCCAGCGCGGGGCCTGAAGGTGCGGTCGCGGCGCCGGTGCCGCGATGCCAGGGGGCAAGAAGCGTACCAAGGGAGTCCTCATGCTACCCCGTCGTGCCGAGTGGGGCCTCGTGGTGGCGGGGCGGCGGCCCGCCGGTCCCCCCGCGATCCCCATCGCGACGCGCGGCTGGTGACGCATCCTCCGTGCGGCTATACTCTTGCCTCGCGCGTGCGCCCGGCCGCCGCGGCGGCGCCGGGCCCACGGATCCATCACCGATCGGAGGGGACTCGAGTGAAAGACTGCGTCTTCTGCCGCATCCTCGGCGGCGAGATACCTGCCACAACGCTCTACGAGGACGACGCGACCGTCGCGTTTCGCGACGTCAATCCGGCCGCCCCCGCGCACGCGCTGGTGATCCCGCGCAAGCACATCGCCACCTTGGACGACGCGACCGCGGCCGACGCAGAGCTACTCGGGAAGATGATGTGGGCGGCGCGCGCGGTCGCGGCCGAGATGGGGGTGGCCAAGTCGGGGTACCGGCTGGTCATGAACACCCACGCCGGGGCCGGCCAGTCGGTGTTCCACATCCACCTCCACGTTCTCGGCGGCCGGGGATTCACCTGGCCGCCGGGTTAGCGGGCTACTCTTCCGCTTCCAGCGAGGACGCCTCGAGCGCTTCCCGAAAGTCGACGACATCGTCGAAGTCGGCGCGCGTGTCGCTTTCCTGGCGAGAGAGAATGCCGCCGTCGATCAGCTGGAACACGATCTCCCCGACGTCGCCGCTGGAGAGAAGCCCCCATCTGGCGAACACGGTGTAGGCGAAGAGACCGAAGCGTTGCTTCGCGTTGTCGCACAGCCCGCGCACCAGTTCGGCGGCCGACACGTGACGGCGCTCCCCCACCACGCGCATGGTGTAGTCGAGCGAATCCATCACGAACGCGTAGGCGTCGCGCGCGTAGCGACCGTCCGACGATCGGATGCGCTCTACCGCTTCCCAGAACTCCGAACTCACGATCCCACCAGCCTCCGGTAGGCGTCGAGGTAGCGCCCGACGATGAGGTCGCGGTTGAATTCGCGCTCGGCCCGCCCGCGCGCCGCGCGCCCGATCGATTTCCGCAAGTTCTCGTCCTTCAACAGGCGCATCACGATCGCCGTCATGCACGGCACGTCCGTGGGATCGCACAGGTACCCCGTCTCGTCGTGCACGATCACTTCCGGGAGTCCGCCGATACGCGATCCGACCACCGGCACCCCGCACGCCATCGCTTCCAGGGCGGCCAGCCCGAAGCTCTCGTGCTGGCTGGGCAGGAGGAACACGTCCGCGGCCGGCAGGATGTCGGACACGGATTCCTGGTCGCCCAGAAAGTCGACCGCGTCCGCGATCCCCATCTCTTCGGCCTGGCGCTCGGTGGTCTCGCGTTCGGGGCCGTCGCCGACCAGTGCCAGACGCGCCGGCACGTGCTTGCGGATTTCATCGAACACCTGCAGCACGATGGGGAGATTCTTCACGCGGCGAAAGTTGGAGATGTGCATCAGCACGCGCTCGCCGTGCGGCGAGAGCCGCCCCCGGGCGGCGCACGGGTTCTCGTCCATGCGAAACAACTCGGTTTCCACGAAGTTGTGGATCACCTCGATCGGGCGCTGGATGTGGAACTCGCGCACCGTCTCGCGACGCAGGAACTCGGAGACAGCGGTGACCGCGTCGCTCTTCTCGATGCTGAACCGGGTGATCTCGTAGTAGGACGGCATCATACCCACCAGCGTGATGTCGGTACCGTGCAGCGTGGTCATGGTCGGCAGCCGCCGGGGTTTCAGCATCTCCTTGGCGAGGAAGGCCGACGCCGCGTGCGGGATCGCGTAGTGAACGTGCACCAGATCGAGCCGGTACTGTTCCGCGACTTCCCGGATCTTCACGGCGAGGCTCAACGAGTAGGGCGCGTACTGCTGGAAGAGCGGGTACTCGCCCGTCACGACCTTGTGCAGGTAGACGCGCTCGTCGTAGCCCGACAGGCGCGACGGATGCCCCGTGGTGATGAAGTGTACCTCGTTGCCCAGGCGTGCGAGCGACTTGCCGAGTTCGGTCGCCACCACCCCGCTACCGCCCAGCGTCGGGTAGCACACGATGCCGATCTTGAGCGGATTCACGGGCGTTACGTCCCCGGCGGGACCAGCGCCGTGAAATCGGAGAGCGCCAGCGGTGCCAACAACTCGAAAGACTCGCCGAAGGTCGCCCCCACGCGGCGGCCGGCGATGCGGTCGCGCGACTCGACCACGGGCAGGAAGCGCGGGTCGGAGAGCGGTGTGGCCAGGGCGCCCTCGCCCCCTCCGACCTGGCTCGCGTGGGCGCGAATGGCGGCCAGCTTGACCTCGTGCACCGCGGTCACGTCGACCACCACGTCGGGGCGCACTTCCTTGCGCCCGTTGTACACAAGTGCGCGCGGGACTCGCCAGCGCTCCTGGCGTCGTCCATTCTCCTCGGTCAAGTAGCCGTTGACGTTGGCGAGAAAGAGGGCATGCCGGCTCAGGAGGCCGCCCGCCGCATGGTCGGGGTGGGGGTCGTCCGCGTGGGGCAGCAAGAGCACATGAGGTCGTTCGGCGCGAATGAACCGCACGACGGCGCGGACTTGGTCGGGCTCTTCGGAGCGCAAGCCCGTGTCCGGCAGCGCGGCGTTGAAGCGACGCGCGACACCCAGGAGGCGCGCCGCCTCGTCGGCCTCCCGCGCCCGTTCTTCGGGTGTCCCGTTGGTCGACGACTCGCCGCGCGTCAGATCGAGAATGACGACCTCGTCGCCGCGGCGCGCGAGCAGCGCGACGGTCCCGCCGCAACTGATCTCGACGTCGTCGGGGTGGATGCCGATGGCCAGTACTCGCATGCTACCGCGAATATACACGATGAAGAACCCGGCCGTCTAACGCGTCGCGCACGTGGCCGGCCGCCACGTCGAGCACCAGTGGCCACGCGTCGTCGCCGTGAAACGAGTGCGGTACCAGCGCCGAGAGGAAGCGCTCTTGCGGGGTGCGGTCGCGCGCGAACAACTCGGCCGCGCGCGCGAGCCACGGCCACTGCGACGCCCCCGCGAGCGCGTCCTGCTCGACGGCCCCCTGGGCCGTACTCGCCACGCGGTTGGCCAGGTCCGCCACCCGCCGCTGGAGTTTTTCGCGCGCACGCGGATCCAGTCGTTCCGAGGCGGACTCCACGAAGCGCGCGGCTTCGAGTCGGAATGCGCTCTCGAAGGCGCGCGCCGCTTCGGCCGCGCGCGCACTCTCCAGCGATCGCATCACCCGCGTCACCCACTCGGCCGGATCGATGGCCAAGAGCGCCGCGTCGACCCCGCTGCGGGTAGCGGCCTGCGCCACGGCCGGTGGCACGAACGTCGCTCCCAGGCGCGGAAACACGACCGGCTTGTCGATTCCCATGACGTCGTACACACGCGCGAGTTGGGCGCGGTACGCGATCTCGGCCGGTCCGAGCACCACGGCCGCGGGCGCGAACACCGCATCCTGGATGAGATTGCGCGCCACCACGCCGGGTGACGCCGCGGTCACGTCGCGCGCGAACTCCGCGCGCGCGGCCGCGCGCACCGCGGACGGAACCCGGTGGCGCGTCCCGTCGCGAACCAGAAACAACCCCGAGTCCGAGCCCGGATCTAGCTGGGCGTGATAGCCGTCGGCCACGAGCGCATCGCCGCCTTCGACGATCAGCCCGCGGATCGCGTCTTCGCGATCGAAGTACTCGAGAATCGTCTCGCGCGCCGCCTGGCCGAGCGCGGGCTCACGACTGTCGATCACCGCGAGACTCCCGTTGGTGATCTCCATCAAGACCCGCGCCGCGATGCGTCCCAGGTCGCCGCCGCTTTGCACGATCGCGTCCACGCGCGCGGCCGTGTCACCCTTGGGAAGAAAGGGGCTCACCGCGTCCCAGGCGTGCGCGACCGCCTTGCCCGCGACGTCGCCCACGCGCCGACCCGGGGCGTGTGCGGAACCCTCCAGGCTCACGCTCACCGCCGCGAGCGCGTCGCTCACGATCGCGAGGTCGCGAATCTCGGCGAAGTCGTCGTCGTCGGAGCCCAGCCAGAACACCGCCACGCACGGTGTGCGCCAGCGCGCTTCGATTTCTCGCGCCAGCGCGACAAGGGTGGCGGCTTTGTAGAGCGACAGCAACGGACCGCCGGCGACACCCGGCTGCTGCCCGGTGACCACCGCGCGCGTGATCCCTTCGGAGAGTCCGCGCAAGCGCTCGATGGTCTCGCGCGACGCGCCCAGGGCCTCGTTCTCGGCCAGCATGCGCTCGACCAGGCGGGCGTCCACGCCCCGCGCTTTGCCGAGCGCGTACCGCCACGCATCGTCGCCGGCGCGAAACCCGCGCAAGCGCCGGTAGACCGGCGCGTCGCTACCCGCAACGAAGTGGCGAAACAACTCCGTCGTGCCGGGCAGCCGGTCGATCGGTACCTCGGCGCGCAGGCCGCTCATGCGTCTCCTCCGGGCTTCTCGCACAACATGATAACGCGGGGCGAGGTATGCTCGTCGTAGGCCGCGAGCGCGTAGTCTCCGTATACCACTTGCCGCACCAGCCCGGCCGACTCCGCCATCGCAACCAGGTCCTCGTGTCGGTACAAGCGCAGGCGT
>JAKEHA010000004.1 GCA_022615275.1 Candidatus Latescibacterota bacterium | reverse complement strand
CGCGACGTGCGCGACCTCGTGCGCGAGGCGGCCGTCAGCCGGCGCGCAATCGCGGAGAGCCGCCAGCTGCGATTGACGCTCGAGCTGGGCGACGAGCCGCTGCACGCAATCGTCGACCCGCGCCGTTTCACCGACGCGTTCCTGGCCCTTCTCGACAACGCGATCCGTTTCACCGCCGATGGCGGCACCGTGCACGTCCATACGCGTCAGTGCGAGCGGGAAGTGCACATCACGGTCGAAGACACCGGCATCGGCATTCCGCAGCACGAGCTCAAGTGGATCTTCGACAAGATCTACGAAGTGGGCGACGTCATGCACCACTCGTCGGGAACCTACGGGTTCGGTTCGAAGGGCTTCGGCTTGGGGCTGGCACTTTGCAAGGCCATCGTCGAGAAGCACGGCGGCCGCATCACGGTTTCCAGCACGCCCGGACGCGGCAGCACGTTCGCGATCGCACTTCCCCGTGGCGGTCGCGCGGCCGCCGTCGCGGCGCCCGTGCCGCACAAGGAACAAGGAGTACTGGTATGAGACGCTCGATGCACTCGACGCAAATGGTTCCCTCGACCGCGGGGCGCTCGATCGCCATCGCCACGCTGCTGGCCCTCGTGCTGATCGGCGTCGCCGTCGGCGCGCGCGCGCAGGCCACCAACACCATCCAGGTGCGCGGGCTGGTCGACCTGGTCGCGGCCGACGTGGGCGACTATCGCTACCTCAACACCAACAACACCAATGACGGCAACTTCGACGCGCTGCGCTCGCGCCTGTTCGTCGATGGGAAGCGCGGCAACACGTCGGTCTTTCTCCAGTTCCTGATCTCCCCCGAGAGCTACGACGAGTTTCGCTTCTACGGGGGCTACGTGATGCAGCGCGTGCACGAGGGCCGCAACGTCTTCATCGAAGCCGGCTTGATTCCCGTGCACGACGGCATCTGGGCCAGCCACACGTACTCGAACAAAAACCCGGTCATGGGCATTCCGCTCATGCAGTACTGGAAGTCCAGCCTTCCCTACACGATGATGCCCAACGACATCGACGACCTCTTGTCGCAGCGGGGCAACGGCCAGGAGTACGGCGTCTCCTACGCCGACTCCAACGGCACGCGCGGCTATCGCGACGCGTCCATGCCCATGCTGTACGACAACTGCTGGAACTACGGCGCCTACACGCTGGGAACGCTGGGCAAGCTCGAGTTCGCCATCGGCATTACGCTCGGCGCGCCGTCCGCCGCCGTGCAAGGCACCGACTTCAACGACAACGTCGCGACCCACGCCAAGCTCGGCTTCGCGTTTACGCCCGGTTTGAAGGTGTGGGGATCGGTCGCGCACGGCGCGTATCTGGACCGGGCCGTGGCGCCGTACCTCCCCGTCGGCAAGACCGTCAACGACTACTACCAGGATCTGTACGGCGTGAGCGTGGACTGGAAGGTATGGAAGTTCTGGTTCATGGGCGAATACTTCTACAACCACTACGACACGCCCATCCGCAACGACGGCTTGAGCAACCAGTCGCTTTACGTGCAATCCGTGCTCTCGTTTGCGGCCGCGTGGGACCTGGTCTTGCGCGCCGACGCGCTGGTCTTCGGGGAGGTCCAGGACGGCGCGGGCAACACGATGAGCTGGGACGAGAACGTATACCGCGTCGAATCCGGGATCGGCTACCACGTCTCGCGCGATCTGGTGATCAAGGGCGTGGCGCAGATGACGCGCTTCGAGGGCGACTGGGACATGATTCCCGCCATCCAGGCCTCGTTCGGGTTCTAGGGGCTGGCAATGGCGTCCGTACGCGCTGTATAATAGATTGGCCGCGCCGACGCGGGGCCGGAACAATGAGTCCGGTCTGACCCGGGTACCCACACTGCGATGATGTGTGGTGTGGTCCGCGCCCGGCGCGGCTTAGCTCGAAGAAGGGGTGCACGCGATGCGTGCACCCTTTTTTTGCGTGGAGACCTCACGGACCGCCGGCGGGATCGCCGCCGAACGTGCGGCGCAACCCCTCGATCGCTCCCACGCGCGGAGACCATCCCAGGAGGTCGCGCGCCTTGGCGACGTCGAAGGGCCACAAGGGTGTGAGCGAGCGGATCTTGTAGCGCGAGAGTGGCACGTCGCGCTTCATCATCTTCCCGAGAATCTCGATCTTGAAGGCGAGAATCACGAGCATCCACACCGGCATGCGTGTCACGCGCAGCGAGCGCGTGCGGCCAGCGAAGCCGAGATAATCGTTCTGCGTGACCGGAGTCGGATCGACCACGTTCACGACCTGACCGATCGCGGCGGGCGAGCGTTCGCTCGCCAGCAAGGCGTCGATCACGTCGTCGCGGTACACGAGGGGCAGGTTGCGATCGCCCTTGCCGGCGACGATCCAGCGCCCCGCGATGCCGATGACACCGTTGGGCGTCACGTGCTCGGCTCCGGGCCCGAAGATCTGCCCCGGCCGCACGACGACCGCGCGCAGGCCCTTGTCACGGATCGCCTCCAGCACCATCTGCTCGGCGCGGAACTTGGTCTGCGTGTACACGCCGCGCCGGTCGGGGTGCGGCTCGTACGGCGAGGATTCCGTCACCGGTGTCCCGGTAACGTGGCCGGCGTGGTCGGCCACACTCATCGAGCTGACGTAGACGAGCTTCGCCCCGTGCTTCACGCACGCATCGATCACGTTGCGCGTGCCCCAGACGGTTCCCTGCTCGAATTCCTCCTTGCCGCCCTTCATGGCGGCGCCGACGTGGTACACGACCTCGACGCCTTGCACGGCGCGGTCGACGACTTCGGGCGTGCCCAGGCTTCCCACCACCACATTCTCGGCGCCCGCGTCGCCGCGGCGCAGCAGCAGGCGACTCGACTCGCCGTTCTCGCGCAAGCGCTCAACCAGCGCGCGGCCGAGGAACCCACCGCCGCCGGTCACCAGCACGCGTGAACGCGCGATCGGCTTGGTCAGTTCGTGGGACAACTGCTGCGCTTTCTGGTGGTCGGCGTCGCGACTGGCAAAGTCGATCCACTTGGCCATGCGCCGCCCTTCCTCCGCCGGGACCGGGATGGGTTTGTTGGTATGCAGCGCGATGTGAAAGTCCTGCACGCAGCGATAGATGCCCGGAGACGGCTTGAGCGACCCCGTCATGAAACGCACCAAGTTCCACGGGATGACGAAGGCGCGGCGCAGCGCGTTGCGCGCGCCGTTCATGATATTCCCGATCTGCTTCGGTCCCGGCAGGATACGATTGACGTCGCACACCTGCAGGAAACGGTCGACCTTGATCACACCCCGCGTGCCGTGGATCTCGAGTTCACTTTGGATGGGGCGCGTGTTCCACGACAGGTACGCATAGCCGGTGCCGTGCTCGCACTCCGCGTACGCGCGCCACTCGTCGAAGGTGAGCATGGGGTTGCGCCCCGACGCGTAGAAGTTGACCGAAAGCGTGTGTACGGGGCCCACGAAGCTCTCGATCAGATACAGGCTGTGCACGCCCAGGTCGCGAAATGGATACGAACCCTGTCGGTAGGGTTGCGGCAAGGGACCGCCCGCATACGTGGGATAGTCCGAGCTGCGAATCGAATGCACCGCGAGGACGTCGCCGATCTTACCCGAGCGCGCCACGTCGATCGCCTTCAGGACCACGGGGTCGAAGCGGTCGGAGTGATTGACGGAAAGCACCACGCCCTTCGCGTGCGCGTGCTCGATCATGCGGTCGCACTCTTCGAGCGACTCCGCCATGGGCTTTTCGACGAAAACGTGGCAGCCCATGTCCATCGCGGCGATCGCCAGCGCGCAATGCGATTCGGGCGGAGTGAGGATGTGAATTACGTCGGGCTTGGCGGACGCCATGGAGGCGAGGTCGGTGTACACCGCCCCCACGCGGAACCTCTTCGCCAGGGCCTCGGCGCGCGCGCGGTCGCGGTCGCAAATGCCGACCACGTCGACGAACGGCAGCGCGTTCAGGGCGCGCAGGTGGTGCGCGGCCACGTAGCCGGCGCCGACCAAGCCGACGCGAACTTTGGGCGCGATGGGACTGCTCATTTATATAGGAAAACTAACGGGCCGACTGGGGTTGTAGATACTCCTGCACGTACCGGCGCACGCCCGCTTCGACTTGCAAGAATGGCGCCGAATAGCCGGCCGCGCGGAGCTTGGTCATGTCGGCCTGCGTGTGGTACTGGTACTTCTCGCGTATCGACTCCGGCATCTCGATGAAGCGGATGCGCGGCGGGAGCCCCATGGCGGAAAAGAGCGCCTTCGCCAAATCGACCCACGTCCGCGCCGTCCCCGTCCCGCAATTGTACAGCCCCGACACCTCCGGGCGATCGAGGAAGAATAGCGTCACCGCGACCGCGTCGTCCACGTGAATGAAGTCGCGCCGCTGCTCGCCGTCCTTGAACTCCGGGCGGTACGACTTGAAGAGCGCGATCTCACCGTCGCGCAGTACCTGCGCATACGCCTTGTTGACCAGCGAGCGCATCTCACCCTTGTGATCCTCCCAGGGTCCGTAGACATTGAAATACTTGATGCCCGCCACACGCTTCAACACTCCGCTGCTCAACGCCCATGTATCGAACCACTGCTTGGAGGCGCCGTACAGATTGAGCGGCTCGAGCGTGGGCGTCACCGCGTCGTCGTCGGAATAGCCCAATGAACCGTCGCCGTAGGTCGCGGCGCTGGAGGCGTAGATAAAACACGCTCCGCTTCGCAAGGACCACTCGCACAGCTCGCGCGTGTATTCGGTGTTGTTGTCGCGCAGATACGCTTCGTTGGTCTCCGTGGTCGAGCTGCACGCACCCAAATGAAAAACCGCGGTCGCCGCAGGCGCCTTTCCCGACTTCAGGCGGTCGCGAAAGTCCGACTTGTCGAGGTAGTCGCGGACGCGAAGGCGTTCGAGATTGCGGCGCTTCAGGCCGTCGTCGATATGATCGACGACGACGACCTCGTGCCCGCGCCGGTTCAACGCGTCGACGAGGTTGCTGCCGATGAATCCGGCTCCGCCGGTGACGATGATGGGTGCTGCCACGGGGGCATTATAGAGGAGCCGGGACGGGGTGGCTAGCGCGCGATGGGCGCACTACGGGTCGGGCGCGCGCGCCGGGCGTCCCACGCGATATCCTTACAATTCGAGTCCCGCGTGCCGTAGACTCGCCCGCGTCCATGAACGCCCCTATTGCCCGCATCTCCCACTACCTCGCCCTCAAGCGCGGCACCGTCGGCATGTTCGCGATGGTACTACTGGTCGGGATGGGCGAGGAGATGGCCGAGCGCTTCCTCCCCATCTACCTCCTCGCGGTCGGGGGCAGTGCCATGTCGGTCGGCGCCCTGCAGGCGATGGACAATTTTCTGTCGGCGCTCTATTCGTTTCCCGGCGGCTACCTGGCGGATCGCATCGGCACGCGGCGCGCGCTCCTCGTTTTCAATCTCATGGCGATGGCGGGCTTCGCCGTCGTGATCCTGATCCCGACCTGGCAAGCCGTACTCGCGGGCGCCGTACTGTTCATCTCGTGGTCCGCGATCTCCGCGCCCGCGACGTTGAGTTTGATCTATAAAGTGCTACCACCCGAGAAGCGCACGATGGGTGTGAGCATGGTGATGATCATGCGGCGCATCCCCAAGGGGCTCGGGCCGCTGATGGGCGGGTTGTGCATCGCGCTCTGGGGCGAGCGCGAAGGCGTGCGGGCCGCGTTCATCGTCGCGTTCGCGCTGGCACTGGCCGGGGTGATCCTGCAGCGCCGCCTGATCCCCGACGACGGCCCGCGCGCGCGCGCCGCTTCCGGGCTTGCCTCCCCGCTCGCCGAAAAGGACCCGAGGCGGATGCTCCGCCTCATGAGCCCGACGTTGCGCCGGCTCCTCGTAACCGATATCCTGGTGCGCTTCTGCGAGCAGATCCCCTACGCGTTCGTAGTGGTGTGGTGCATGAAGACCATCGCGGAGCCGGTGACGGCCATGCAGTTCGGCGTGCTCTCGACCATCGAGACGGTGGTGGCTCTGCTCTGCTACATCCCGGTCGCCCACCTGGCCGATCGCGGACACAAGAAGCGCTACGTCGTGATCACGTTCGCCTTCTTTGCGGCGTTCCCGCTGGTGCTCCTCTACAGCCGGTCGTTCGAGTGGCTCGTCGTGGCGTTCGCGGTGCGCGGATTGAAGGAATTCGGCGAACCGACGCGCAAGTCGCTCATCATGGACCTGGCGCCGGAGCGCAACAAGGCGGGGATGTTCGGATTCTATTACTTGGTTCGCGACATCGTGGTGTCGGCGGCGGCCCTGGGCGGGGCGTACCTGTGGAACGTCCGCCCGGAAGTCAATCTTCTCGCGGCCTTCGCATTCGGCGTGATCGGAACGATCGCCTTCGCGTTGTTCGGGAAGGACGAGGCCTCTGCAAGTCGGCTGCGAGGCTAGTGCACGCCGGTGCCGACATCCGGGATGAGAATCAGCGCCTCGTTGTTGCGCAGACGCGCCTCGGTAACCGCCAGTCCGAGCGTGCCGTCGGCCTGAAGCACCCGGTAGCCTCCGTCCAAGGGGTGAGCCGTGATGCTGCGGTGTCGTCGACGGAACCCTTCGGGAGCATCTTCACGAGCACCAAGGCGTTGCTGAAACGGCGCGCGAGGACTCGATACGTGAGATCGGGGCGATAGGGGTCGGGACCCGAGGCCAGCACCCAGTGTTCCCGCGTGCTCACGTGCGGATAGATCGACTGCCGCAGCGGGACGCACGTACCGTCGACGCATTCTTGTCCCAGCGGGCAGCCGAGGTCGGTGGTACACGAGGTACTGGCGGGCAAGAACTCGGGGCCCGCCGGCGTGATCTGCTCGGAGCACGTCGGCAGGACGGAGAGAGACAGACACGCCGTCGCGATTAGACGGAAACCAGTGGACACGGTAATGCTCCCGGGGCCAATCGGCCGATTGATGACGTGGGAGCGTCCGCGGAAGAAGACTACAACGAGGCGGGACGCGGAGACAATTTCAGGCCGGGCCTGTAATCAATCTAACACGCGGGGCGAGCTTGCTCCGGGCCGCGAGCGCGACAGGAGCGCCAGCCACGACGCCTTCGCGCGTTCGCCGAGGATGTAATAGGTGGGCAGCACGAGCAGAGTCAGGAACGTCGAGCTGACCAGCCCGCCCATGACCGCGCGCGCGAGCGGATAGTATTGCGCCTCGCCGATGTGCGAGCCGCCGATGGCCATCGGAATCAGCCCCAGGATGGTGGTGAGCGCGGTCATCAGAATGGGGCGCAAGCGCTCTCGCCCCCCCTCCAGGATCGCTTGCTCCATCGGCATGCCTTCCTTGCGCAGGTGATTGACGTGGTCGATCAGCACGATGCCGTTGTTGACCACCACGCCGATCAGGATCACCGTGCCGATCATGGCCATGAGGCTGAACGCGGTGCCGGTCAGCATCAACATCCAGACCACGCCGATGCCCGCCAGCGGCAGACAGATCATGATCACCAGCGGATGCAGGTACGATTCGAACAGCGCCGCCATCATTAGATAAACGCACAAGATGGCGAGCAGCGCGTTGACCAGCATCTGCGAGGCTTGCGCGTCGCGCTCCTCGATGCGGCGGCCGAAGGACCACGCGTAGCCCGGCGGCAGTGCCAGCGAACTCATGACGGCGCTGACTTCCTCCCTCAATTCGTCGAAGCGCTCGCCTTCGTAGAGCCCGCGCACCGACACGATGGTACGCTGGTTGTCGCGCTCGATCTGCGTGGGTCCGCGCTTCTGCTCGAACTCCGCCACCGAGCCCAGCGTCACCTCGCGCTCATTGTTCATGCCCACCATCAGGTTGCGGAGGTTGTAGATGCCGACCTGGTCGGTTGGATCGAGACTGATCGACATCGGAACTTCACGCTCCTCGCCCCGGAAGCGGTTCAGCTCGAAGCCGCGGAACGTCAGCCCCATCACTTCGACGACGTCGTTGGCCGTCATTTGCGCTCGCGCGAGTTGGTCGGCGTCGACGGCGACACTGATCTCCTCTTGGCCCAGCTCGACGCTGGTCTTGACGTCGGTGAGGTCTTCCAGGTAACCGAAGCGGCGCTTGACCTCGTTCGCGATCTCTTCCAGGACCTGTTTGTCCTCGCCGAACAGGTTCACCTGCATGAGGGAGGCGCCCCCGCTGTCCTGTCCGCTCTCGTCCCCGAAGCGCAGCTTGAGGCCGGCCATCTCGGGGATGGCGGCGCGCAACGCCTTGCGCTTCTCCTTGAGGACCTCGCGGCTCAACCGCTCCTCTTCGAAGTACACCGTCGTCATGCCGACGTTGTCCGCGTAGTAGCTGTAAATCGTCTCGATCCCCAGCGAATCGCGCTTGGCCTCGAGGACGGTCTCCACGCGCCTCACGTACGCATCCGACTCCACGTAATCGACGTTCTCGGCGAAGTCGTACTCGATGAAAATGCGCTCGACGATGAACGAGTCGTCGTCCTGGAAGCCCTTCAAGCCGATCACCTTGACGGCAACGACGGTCAGTAGCAGCGACCCGGCGACGATCCCCAGCGTCCACTTGCGGTGCTTGAACGTCGCCCACTCGAGCGCGCGCACGTAGCGATTCTCGAGCGACTTCAGGATCCGCGATGGACGCACGTTCTTGGGCCGCTTCAGGCGCGACGCGAGAAACGGGATCATGGTCAGCGAGAGCAAGAGCGAAAACAGGATCGCGACCGAAATGGTCACTCCCACCGAGGAGAGCCAAACGAACAGCTCGTCGTTCTTGGATCCGAACACGATGGGCGCGAAGACGATCACCGAGGTGAGGGTGGACGCGGTGACGGCCACGTCCACCGAGTCGGCGCCCGTGATGGCGGCGTGCATGGGGTCTTCGCGCTTCAATTGGTGTTGATAGATCGACTCCAGCACCACGATGGCGTTGTCGACCAGCATCCCCACCCCCAACATCAGCCCCATCATGGTCAGCATGTTGAGCGTGTAGCCGGTAAAATAGAGAAACGCGAGCGTGCACACGAGCGAGAATGGAATCGCGATGGCGATGATCAATGTGGTCGATATGCGGCGCAGGAAGAAAAACAGGATGCCGATGGCCAGGAGGCCGCCTTGCAGGCCGGCGTCGCGCAGACCGCTGACGCCGTTCAAGATCTCCTTCGACTGGTCGAAGAACAGGAGCACGTCGATCCCTTCGAGAGCGGGGTCGTGGTTCATCTTCTCCATGGCGGCCTGCACGCGGCGCGCGACGTCGACCGTGTTGGCGCTGCTGGCCTTCTGGATCCAGAACGCGACCGCCGCCTCGCCGTTGAGGCGGCGCCCGTACGCGACCGCGGGTTCGCCGTAGTAGATGTCGGCGATGTCCTTCAAGCGCAGACCCTCGGGGCTCACGACCAGATTCTCGACGTCGTCGATGTCGTTGAAGCTGCCCAGCGCGCGCACGGAGTAGCGCACCCCGTGCACGGTGAGCTCACCGCCCGACGCGGTGGCGTTGGCGCTTTGCAGCAGGCGGAACACGTTGCCCACGTCGATGCGGTGGGCCTTGATCTTGTCGAGGCTCAAGTAGATCGCGATCTCGCGCGGCTCGACACCGTGGATGAACACGTTCCCCACGCCCTCGATGCGCTTCAACGGATTGATGATCGAGCGCTCGATCAAGTCGTAGCCGCCCGACAGGTCGCGGCCAGCCGCCGAAATGCGCCCCTCGAGAATGGGGATGTCGTTGGTATCGAAGGTGAAGATCTGCATGTGCACGATGTCGGCGGGAAGCTCGCCCTTTATTTGATCGAGCTTTTCCTTGACCTCCATGCGCAGCACGCCCACGTCGCGCCCCCACTCGAACTCGACGCCGACGAAGGCCCCGTCGGGCTGGGTCTGCGACTGGATGCGTCGCACGTTGCCGAGGGTGGCGAACACCTCTTCGATCGGCTTGATGATGTGACGCTCGATGTAGTCGGGGTGCGAGTTGGCGTAGGGAATGTAGACGCCGATGAACGGAAACTCGACGTGGGGCAAGAACTCGATGGGCAGCTTGAAGGTCGCGATGGCGCCCATCGCCACCAGTGTGACGAGCCCAATCATCACGAGGACGGGCTTGCGAACCGACAGTTCGTGGAGTTTCACGGCGTGCCTCTAGTCGCCCCGCGCGACCACCGCGTACAGCGCGGGGATCACGAACAGCGTGAGTAACGTCCCCACGGAAAGACCGCCGATGACCGTCAGCGCCATGGGCGCGCGAATCTCGGCGCCCTCGCCCAGTCCGAGCGCCATGGGAAGCAGCCCGAGCACCGTCGTCAGCGTGGTCATGAGAATGGGGCGGAAGCGAATCCTCCCCGCCGACCGAATCGCGTCCAGTTTCGACCGGCCCTCGCGGCGCAGCGTGTTGACGTAGTCGATCAACACGATGCCGTTGTTGACCACGATGCCGGCCAATAGAATGACGCCGATGAACACGATCACGCTCAATGACGTGTGCGTAACGAGCAGTGTTACCACCACGCCGATGGCCGCGAGCGGCACGGTGAACATGATGATGAAGGGGTGCAGGAACGACTCGAACAGCGCCGCCATCACCAGATACACGAGAAACACGGCCAGAATCAGCGCCAGCGCCAAGCTCCGGTACGAGCGCATCAGCTCTTCGTTCTCGCCGCCCAACTCGACGGTGATGCCCTCGGGGATCGAGGTCGACGCGAGCACCGCCTCGACGTCGCGCGCCACGCGACCCAGGTCGCGCCCCGAGATGTTGCCCGACACGATGGCGGCGCGCTGCTGCGAGACGCGCGAGATCTGGTTGACGCCGGTCGCAACGCGGACCTCGGCAATGCTGCCCAAGAGGATCGGCGTTCCCTCGCGCTCGGCGACCACCAACGACCGCATGGCCGCGATGTCCTCGGCGCGCCAGGCGCTGGTGCGCACGCGGATGTCGACCTGCTTGTCGCGCTCCTTGAACTTGGTGGGCACGTCGCCACGGATCTTGGTGCGCACGGTGTTGGCGACGTCCTCGACCGCCAAGCCCATCGCCGACATGCGAACGCGGTCGAACTCGACGTCGAGCTCGGGGTTGCCGTACTCGAGCGACGACTTGACGTCCTTGACGCCGGGGATGCCGGCCATGTCGAGGGCGAGCTGGTCGGCGAAGTCGCGAATCTCGTCCAGGTCGTAGCCGAACACGTGGACCTCGAGCGGGGCCTGGAAGTTGAAGTACGACGGCCGTGCGAACTTGGTGGTCACACCCTGCATGCGCTCGAATTTCGCGCGCAACGATTCCACCAAGGCCGCTTCCGCGTGCTTGTTCCCCTTCTCCGACATGATGATGTTGAGCTGCCCGATGTTCTCGTCCTTGCTCTTCACGTTGCTGCCCAGGCGGCTCGCGGTGCCCACGCTGGTGAAGTAAGACTCGACGCCGGGTTCCTCGGCGGCGATCGCCTCCATATCGACGATACGCATGTCGGTGGATTCGAGCGGGGTGCCTTCCGGCATCTGGACCGCGAAGCTGAACTCGCCTTGCGAGAACTGTGGAATCATCTCGCGCCCGACCAGGGGCGAAAGTGCGACCGTGGCGGCGAACACCCCGAATACCCCGGCCAGAAAGCGGCGGCGGCGCGTGAGGGCGCGGTCCAGCGCGCGCGCGTACGCGTTCTCCATCGCCGGAAAGACGCGGTCGTAGACACGGTGGAGCGGCCTTACGAGGACCGCGAGCCCGCGCCCGAGCCACGCGAAGGCGCGGCGAATGATGCGCAGCACGAAGGTCGGCGCGGTGACGGTCAAAAAGCGCGTGATCGACCGCACCACGCGCGCGATGCGACGGCGCGGAACGGCGGGCGCTTGTGCCTCCGGAACGGCAATTGCCCCCGCCCCGAAGTCCATCGCCGACGCGATCGGGATCAGCATTAGCGAGACGATGAGCGACGCGATCAACGAGATGGATACCGTCAGCGCCTGGTCCTTGAACACCTGGCCCGCGATGCCTTCGACGAACACGATGGGCAGGAACACCGCCACCGTGGTCAGCGTCGAGCCCGTCACCGCGCCCGCGACCTCCTTGGCTCCGCGCAGGGTCGCGAGCTTGCGGTCCGGCTCGCGCTCTTTGTAGCGCGAGATGCTCTCCAGAACGACGATCGAGTTGTCGACCAGCATCCCCACCCCGAGAGCCAGGCCTCCCAGCGACATCATGTTCAGCGAGACGCCCAGCTGCTGCATGATGACAAAAGTGAACATGATCGAGATGGGGATCGAGAGGCCGATGATGACGGTGCTGCGCACGTCGCGCAGGAAGACGTACAGCACCAGGATCGCGAGCAACGCCCCCACGAGCGCGTTGGAGCGCACCTCGTCGATGGAGCTCTTGATGAAGCGCGACTGGTCGAACAACGTCTCGATCGTGACGTCGTCCGGGAGCTGCTTCTTCATCGCATTCAGGCGGCGCTTGACCCCGTCCGCCACCGCCACCGTATTGGCGTCGCCTTCCTTGTAGATGGCGATCTCGACCACTTCCTCGCCGTTCAGGCGCGTGATGACGTCGCGCTCGACGTGTCCGCGCGTGACCGAGCCCAGGTCGGCGAGAATGACGCGGCGCCCCGCTTCTTCCCGCACGATGGTATTCGCGATGTCGTCCACACTCTGGAACTCGTTCTCGGTGCGCAGCAGGAACTCGGCGCCCTTGTCGCGCAAGCGCCCGCCGGACTGGTTGACGTTGTCCTGCGCGAGGCGTGTGGCGACGAGCGAGATGGGGATGCCGTAGCTCGATAAGCGGCGCTCGTCGATCTCGACTTGTATTTCTTCTTCCAGGCCGCCCAGCACCTTGGCGCTGGCCACACCGTCCAGCGCCTCCAGGTCTTTCTTGATGGTGTAGTCGGCGAGGTTGCGCAGGCGCACGAGGTTCTCGGTGCCGGAGACGCCGATGCGCAGGACGGGGTCGAGCGAAGGGTCGTAGCGCAGGATCACGGGTGCTTTGGTTTCGCGCGGGAGCAGCACGAGGTCGATCTTGTCGCGTACGTCGAGGGCCGCATACTGCATGTGCGTCTTCCACGTGAATTCGAGCGTGATCTCGGACATGCCCGGCTTCGACACCGACCGAATGGTGCGCAGCCCGGAGATGACGCCCACCGCTTCTTCCAAGGGCCGCGTCACGAAGTTCTCCACCTCGGCGGGCGCCGCGTCCTCGTACTCGGTCTGGATGGTGAGCGACGGGTACGAGATTTCGGGAAGAAGGCGGACGTCGAGGCGCGAAAGAGCAACGAATCCGAACACGATGACCGCGACGAAGATCATCGTCACCGTGACCGGGCGCTGGATGGAGAAATCGACGATCTTCATGGCGACGCCGCGTGGAGCACGCCGCTTACTTCTTCTCGCCGTTGGACGCGGGCTTCTTTTCGGTCGCCGCGACGTCGTCGGGGCGTACGACCTTGACCTTGGTGCCGTCGCGGATGCCGCCCACACCCGCGGTAACGACGGTGTCGCCGCTCGCGAGGCCTGCGGTCACTTCCGCGTGGGTCTCGTCTTCGTATCCGATGCCGACCTGCACCTTGCGCACGGTGTCGGCGGCGGCGATGAAGACGAAGCGGTCGCCGGCGTCGGAAAGGAGGCTCCGGCGCGGCACCGCGAGCACGTCCTCGTGCGTGTCCATCAGGATGCGCACGCGCACGAAGCTGCCCGGCACCCCGCCCACGCGCGTCTGGGCGGTGACCTTGACCGTACCCGTGCGCGCGTCGACTTCCGGCGCGATGCGCAGCACTTCACCCTCGAACTCGGCTTCCTCGCCGGCGTCGGGACGGATCGCCACGCGCTGGCCCTTGCGCACCAAACGCGCTTCGGATTCGGGTAGGTACATCGCGAGCAAGAGCGGCTGGGTGTCCGACATCATGAACAGCCTCGCCCCCATGGGAATGTTCTCGCCGGGATCCACCAAACGCTGCGTCACGATGCCGCTGAACGGCGCCTTGATCTGCGTGTACTCGTAGCGTACGCGCGCGGACTCGTAGCGGTTCTCCGCCACTTCGTAGGTGTACTTGATCTGCTGGTATTCCTTGTCGGAGATGAGACTCTGCGCCTGCATGTCCTGGACGCGCTCGAACTCGAGCTTCTGCTGGTCGCGGTTGATGCGCGCTTCGTCCAGGGTGACCTTGAGCTCGGCGTCGTCGAGGCGGCACAGGATAGCGCCTTCTTTGACGAAGTCGCCCTCTTCGACCAGGATCTGCCGCACTTCGCCGGCGAGCTTGGAAAGAATATCGACACGCTTCTCGGGCTCGAGGGTGGCGGTGGTCTGGTAGTAGGTGGAGATCGAGCGCGGCGACACCGTCGTCACTTCCACCGGGACCGGTGCGTCCCTCTTGTCCTTGTCGCCCTTCTTTTTCTTCTTCTTGTCCTTGTCCGAGGCGTCCGCGGCTTGCGTCGAGTCGGACGTCACCATGGAGTCCGCGCTGGCGCTGTCGTTCACGCCCATGCGCGTCTTGGCCACGAACGCGAGGCCCGCGCCGACCACGACGACTGCAATGAGGGAGACGATGAGGGTTTTCCGGCTGGGCTTCTTCACGTGGGTCGCTCCGTCTTTCAGGGGTCCTTGGAGGTTACCGCCCGCGGCCGGGTCGGGTGCTGGCCAGACTACGCGCCCGCACGCACGGATGTTGCAGAATCGGCCCCGCGGCACACGCCCCTAAGACCGGGCCCGGAGCGCCGAAGTTTCAGCGTTTACGAGGTTTTGTTCGAAGCGAAAAGGAGAATGGTGCGCCCGAGAGGACTTGAACCCCTAGCCTTGTGGTCCGTAGCCACACGCTCTATCCAGTTGAGCTACGGGCGCCCATATTCCGAAGTATGTCTTACGAAGCCGGCGGCGCGGTGGTGGTCGCGTAGCCGGCGGGGGGGGCGATGTCGGTCACGTCGACCGTCACGATGAGTCCCCCGACGAAGCGGGCCGCGAGGTTGTACAACCCGCCGCCGATCGTCACCACGATCGAGCCCAGCACACCGTACACCATGGCCAGAATCGGCACGGCGACGATGCCGATGGCACCCGAGAGCGCGCCCAAGCCCGGTAGATCTTCGCTCCACAGGGCACCCAGGCTCCCGATGAACCCGATGATCATCGCGTAGAAGAGCCCGCAGATGAAGCCCAGCGTCGCGTACAGCACGAACGCCACCTTGAAGAGCGACCACAAGTCGACTCGCTTGATCACGGCGGACTTCATCAGCATGGGGGCGCCTCCGCGTTGGCGCCCGCTCGATTGAAGCGGCGCCGAATATGGCGGAGAGGGAGGGATTCGAACCCTCGGTACAGGTTTAAGCCCGTACAACGGTTTAGCAAACCGTCGCCTTAGACCTACTCGGCCACCTCTCCAAAGTATCTTTTCGAACCGGACCGCGCCGACCGCGGCCCGCAAACTGGCGGAGGGCGAGGGACTCGAACCCCCAAGGGCGATTAAGCCCGACGGTTTTCAAGACCGTTGCCTTACCAGTTAGGCTAGCCCTCCGGTCCGTCGACCGGAATCGGCACTATAGCACCGGGTTGGGAGGGGGTCAAGGCGCGCTCGCTGAGACGGCTGCGGTATACTCAGAGGCATGAGAGACCGTCCGGCGGCCGTGCGACAACGACTTGGATTCCTATGCGGGTGTGCTGCCGCCCTGGCAATCGGGAGTACTTCATTTTCGCCTGGGCGCGCCGAGGCGCGGACTTGGCGCGTTAACGCCGATGGAAGCGGCGACGCGCCGTCGATCGACGCCGCGATGGACAGCAGCGCGGCGGGCGACACCGTGCTGGTCGCGCCCGGCGATTACCAAATCGAGTCCATCTTGGTTGCCGATGGAATCGCGGTCGTCGGAGAGGAAGGGGCGCTTCGGACGCGGCTTCATCCGTTTCCCGGTCAGCTCGGCGGCCTATCGTGCACGGACCTATCGATCCCCACGTTTATTTCGGGCATCTGGTTCGACGGGTTTGATAGCGGCGGAGACGAAGGGGTGGGCGCAATCAATATCCTCAACTGTTTCAGCGTTTCGATTCGACACTGCGTTTTCTCGAAGAACGATTATGCCGGCATCAGCATCTTGACCCAGCAAGAAGTCGTCGTCGAGAATTGCACATTCGCAGACAACTCCCATGCTTTGAATGTCGTCTCGGGTGGCGGGTGGCTCGGTCATAATATTTTCTGGGATCCGATCGATGGTCTTGAACTCAGCTTCGTCATCGTCTGCAACGACGTCTTGAGTATTCAAGACGTCCCTGCGCTGCTTCGATCGGCCAACTTCTCCGCTGATCCGCTATTCTGCGCTACCGGCGACTATCGGATCGGGTCCGGTTCTCCCTGTGTTTCCGGCGCCTCTCCCCTCGGCGGATCCTGCCAACTCATCGGCGCGATTCCACCCGACTGTACGATCACGCCCGTCGAGACGCGCACATGGGGTTCGATTAAAGCGCTCTACCGCCGGCGATGAACGGTCAAGTTGGATCAGTGTCGGTTCCGGTTGTACAGACTCTTCACCCGTCCCCACGTGGTGGTTTGAATCGCGACAGTGTTAACGAGGATTCGACTTCCACTGTCTTGGTAGGTATATTCGATCGTCATACCGCCACCGAGTCGCTTGACGATCAATTTGGCAAAGTGATTCTCCTTGGTCCGAACGACGTAGACGGCGCTCTCAAAGATCTCGGCCCCTTGGGAGTATGCCGCCGGATCGCTTGGAGCCGACATCAGTTCCTCGTATGTAGAATCGTATGATGCGATCGCAATTTGGGCCGGAGGATCTGTGACGAAGAAGTCTGGGAACGTGGCTGTTTGCTGACCCGAGTGGGGCACTCGGGATCCAACAGCAATGGTAATCCAGCGGAGATCGCCGTTCGGAGGATCGACCGCGACAGAGTCGCTAAAATCCCACGCGGCCCCTGGCGTAATCAACGCCACGCCAACATGAATCTCAGCTCGCGACGCGACGGGTCCAAGAATCGCGAAAAGGGACACTAGGAGCAGCGAGTGGCCTGGTCTCGGCGCACTAGAGATCAAAGCAAGGCGGGTCATCGGCACTCCGTCTGCACCCGAACATCCGGCACCTGTTCGAACGAACCTAATTGTCCTGCGGGAGTATCCCAATGTCGAGCGTTTTCTGGAACGCTGGCGCCTCGTCGGCTGGGTATTGCCGCGCGAGTATGTCCTAGTCCACCATCAGCGTCCGTATCGCCGAGTTGCCCTTGGGCGAACGAGCGAGCGCCTGGCAAGTGGTGTTCTGAGGGGCTCAGTCGTACTCAGCTCAACCCTGTACTTCGGCACAAATGCCGTCGAGGTAACCGTGAGGTTCAGGATTCTCGTCACGTTGTAGGACTTGATCGTCCTATCGTCTCGTTCCCAGCCGTAGAAAAGGATCCTCCCAGTCCGAGCGCGCCGCAACGAGTACGGCTCCACGTGTCGACGACGGCCGTCATAGTCGAACTCCACGAGCAGTCGATTTCCACCGGCGAAGCGAAGCTTCTCGAACACACTTCCCGCTCCCCAATACCGAATGCCGACAGGCGCGATGATCTCCTCGTCGCCCCGGCTTGAGGGTGCTGCGAGTTGCACCTCAGCCATGACGACTGGCGCGTCAAGCCAGCCCAAGACGTCGGAGAGTCGCGCTCGTTCTAGCATGGCGTCGATTGGCGGTAAGGTCGGTAGTTGATGTCCTAACATGTTCGCCCACTCAGAGCGCAACTCGTGCGCTGTCTGAATTCGCTCGATCAGTGCGTCCGTGTTCGGAGGATCGAGTCGCTTGTGCACACACTTCGCGCGAAAGAACGTGCGGGCCTCATCCAGGTTCAGTTGTTGCCCATGATTCTCGAGAATATAGACGACATCGTACAGATCGCGCGGCCGGGTTCGCTCGTAGAGCGCTCGGGTTTTCTCGGCGAGTACCTCATCGAGCGAATATGTGCGGACGGTGGCACCGGCGGGGAGCGCATCCGGGTAGGGGTGGAAAACCTCACGGAGGACGGCGGGGGAAACGATCGTCTCCAGCCGCGTCAAGTCGAACAACACTCTTGCGAGATCACCACCTCGCTGGAGTGGTCCGCGGTAGTAGATTCGACCCTGGAACGTCAGGCGCTCGCCCGGCCCCATGATGGCTTCGACTCGCACTTCATCCTCGGGGGCGTAAACGCCGCTCAACTCCGCGACCGATCGAGCGATCTCCTGAAGAGTACCTCGGATTGCCGCATCGGTGTACGGCGCATCGGTGTCCAGAGTGAAGTCCAGGTCCTCCGAGAATCGGTATGTTTCGAAGAAACACTTCTTCAGGCACGTTCCCCCCTTGAACGTCCACTTCGTCGAAGTGATTGGATGTTTCGCAAGGACTGCAAGTAGCCAGCCAAGTACGTAGTCCTTCTCGACCACATCGGGCCGCAGTTGCCACTCGCCGGCGCGGTCGAGGATGTCCTGTCGGCTAATCATGTCGTCCGCGCTCCAATGGAACGTTTACCCAGACTCCCCACTTCTTGTTGAGACGTCCGCGACTGGAGATGGCGGGATCGAGTCGAATGTAACCCGTGGTCTTGAGCTCTAGGGCAGCATTCCTCAACGGCTCCAAGTCGGGCCAGCGCTGATCGATCAAGTACCCAAGACGCTTGCCCGCGGCGCCGCGCTCGCTCTCCTGCAGTCGCTTCGTCAACTTGTCCAGTGACCGCGTGGGGTCGCGGAGATAGGTATCAAGCATCTCAGCCAGGTGACGAATACCACCGACCCACTCGGGCGATGACAGACCATCAACGATCGTCTTCTCGCGGTCGGACACCAGAACCTGTTCGGTCCCTCGCCACAACTTGGTCGCTCCGACCAAACGGGACTTCGCCACGCGCGCGATCCGAAAATCCAAGTTCAGGAATCGTGCGGCAGAACTACGAACGTTGGCGGCCGTGACGACAAACGTCGAACGGAACAACTGCTCGGTGAGCCCCCAGTACTCCGCAGCAGTCCACCCGCCGATGTAGCAAGGTGTGAAGAGTACGTTGGCGACGATCCAAGGGTCTTCCCCGGTCGTCGACTTGCTCGGCAATGCTTCCAGTGGAACGATAGAGTACAAGCCTCGGCGCACACGGATCAGCCAACCTTGACGAGCGAGGCCTGCAAGCCTGATCGCGGCCAGCCTAGTACTCACGCCGAGAAGCCGGGCCGCGTCATTGACGCTGAATAGACCACCGTGGGACCCGCGAGAGAGGATTCGCAGTACGTCCTTGGTGGTTCTGGAGGGGGCTCGCTTTGTCATGGGGTATACTATTAGTGCTGTTATAACACCAAATGATAGCTTATCTGCACGGACAATATAGCCCTGGTTGATGTGCTGTCAAGTCCAGCACACCCGCGGACAGCCGAAGGCGGGTGAGAATGCGGTGAAGGGAAAACCCTTCGTCTGGATGGAGCGGCGGCTCAGAAAGACAGACGTGGGCCAAACATGGGCTGGCCAAGAGATGAACGCCATGGCGTAGCACCGGCTCGCGAGGGGTAAGGCGATGGGTTGGAACTCGCCAGCAGCCGCCCAGGACCGACGAGCCACGCTACCCTTTTCCAACCCACCTACCGGCATCATCGAAGTAAATCGATCGTGGATACCCGCACGCGTTCCAAACCATGTCGAGGAGCGGCCGCATGACCTGCTGGGGGGTCAGCGCGTGGTCTTCGACAACACCATCCGGTAGAACGAGTTCATCTTTATCGATGGTACGTGCCTCGTCGGATATGTACCTTGGGTCGACTCCCATGCCGAACCCCCTTACCCCAACAAGGGCGAGTCGAACGTTCACAGGCGGTGCCACTCCAAGACTGGTCAAGGCCGCGAGCAAGTCCCCCGTGCCGTCCAGCAACTTCTTTTCAAATGTTATGCTCGGGATCCGACTGTAGCGGTCCCCATCATCTCTAGAACCTATCTCAAAATCGATGGAATGTTTTCGTTTGCATTAACAGCGAGTCGAGATACGATGCACGTTGATGCTTCGCTTGACCGACGAGCACTGGG
>JAKEHA010000034.1 GCA_022615275.1 Candidatus Latescibacterota bacterium | reverse complement strand
TGGTCAACGTGGTCACGGGCAAGGGCTCGGTGGCGGGGCAGGCGCTCTTGGAAGCGCGCGGTGTGGACAAGATCGCGTTCACGGGGTCGACCGAAGTCGGGCGCACGGTGATGAAGTCGGCGGCGGGAACGATAAAGCGCGTGTCGCTCGAGCTGGGCGGGAAGTCGCCCAACATCGTGTTCGCGGACGCCAAGCTGGAAGCGGCGGCCAATGGTGCCTGCAGCGGCATCTTCTACAACAAGGGCGAGGTGTGCGCAGCCGGTTCGCGCCTGTTCGTCGAGAAGAAGATCCACGACGAGTTCGTCGAAATGATCAAGGCGAAGATGGCTCGCTACACGCCCGGCGACCCGCTCGACGACAAGACGCGCCTGGGCCCGCAGGTGTCGAAGGCGCACCGCGATTCGATCTTGAAGCGCGTCGAAGACGGCGCGCGCGAGGGTGCCAAGGTGGCGATCGGCGGACGCGCGACCGCCGTCAACGGCCGCGGCTACTACTTGGAGCCGACCGTGCTGACGTCGGTTACCAACGCGATGACGGTGGCGCGCGAAGAGATCTTCGGGCCGGTGTTGTGCGTGATCCCCTTCGAAGACGAGACCGAAGCGGTCAAGCTCGCCAACGACAGTTGTTATGGGCTGGCGTCCGGGGTGTGGACGCAGGACGCCGCGCGCGCGCATCGCGTGGCGGCCGCACTCAAGGCCGGCACGGTGTGGATCAACACCTACAACGTCTACCACCCGGCCTCGCCGTTCGGCGGCTACAAGGAGAGCGGCTTCGGCCGCGAGCTGGGCGCGCAGGCGCTCGACATGTACCTCGAGAAGAAGTCGGTGTGGGTGAGCTTACGGTAGCGCGGGAGGGGCGATGGCTCGCTCTCCGCTCAAACCGCAGCGCGATCATGCGATGCGGTGTTCCTATCGCGCTGCGGAAATCGCGTCGAGCGACCATCGTCCCTCCCCACGCAAGAGCCGCTAGACGCGAAACAGATACTGGAACTTCACGAAGAACAGCCGCTCGGTCTGCTTGTAACCCGGCTGCGCGACCTCGATCGGCGTCGTCAAGGGATCGTCCTCGTAGTTCCCGAACGAGTGCGACGACCCCAGGAAGAACACCGTGAACGGGTTGATCTTGTAGCTCAAGAGCGGGTCGAGCGCGAACGCCTGCGAGTCGTCCACGTACTCGCCGATCACGCGAAAGAAGAGCTTGCTCGAGAACTGGTAGGTGAGCTTCGCGCGGCTCACGAAGGTGTCGAATATGCGCGGCCCGCCGTCCAGCTCGTCCAGTCGAAACGAGTCGTACGCAATATCGAAGCGAAGCTGCGACAGCGGCTTGGTGTTGAAGTACACGCCGTAGCTCCACTCGTCACCCAGGCGCGGGTCGTCGCGGTCGCGCACCACCGAGTGCCCGAGGCGGCTGTACATGCCGGCCGAAAGATACTTGCTGAAAGACGTGTCGATGTCCCACGACCAGCGCCGGATGCCGTTGATGCGCGTGCCCGCGAAGACTTCCTCGCTCCACAGATACCCTGTCCAGAAGTAGGTCTGTTTCTTGAAGCGCAGCCAAATCGACGGTGAGAGCCACGTGTCCTTGAACTCACCCGCGTAGTTGTACTTTCGGCCCCCTTCGAGCTGGGGCTCGATGCGCTCGAAGAGGGGATTCTTCTCCAACTGGAATTGATAGCCGTTCCAGAAACCCAGCATTCGGTAATTGTTCTGGGTCACGAACCCGCTCTCGGCGCGGAAGGTGGGGGAATAGTCGTCGTACCACAGGTTCGCATTATAGTGACGGCCGCTTCGCACCACGTCGACCTCCGCGCCGAAGCCCGCGAACTCCTCGCCGTTGAAGAACGAGTCGTACTGGTCGTCGCTCCCGAAGTCGATCTCCGGGAAGTCGGCGGACATGAGGGAATCGTCCGGTTCGTGCGTGTAGCTGCCCATCATCTGCGCGTTCACGCGGAAGTTGTCGTTGAATCGAATCAGCGCGTCGCCACCCAACGTCGTGTTGGATCCGTCGCCGTCCGCCTCTCTGCGATCGGTCGCCATCAAACCGAGGTACGACTCGGTGAGGACGTCGCGCTTGAGGCGAAGGATGTTCGAATACGTATTCGTGCCGGCCGCGGCGAGGCTCTGCTCCTCGAACGGAACGATGTAGGGCGAGGTCTCGTCCCACGCGCTCATGAATGCGACCGTGTTGCGGCCATTCTTCCCCGTGAACTTTCCCGCCAGCTCCGGATCGTTGATCGAGCGAGTGTAGACGATATCCATGTTGCTGTCGAACATGTCGGCGCCCTCCAAGAAGAACGGGCGCTTCTCGGGATAAAAGAGCGCGAAGGTGCGGTTGGCGTCGATTTGCGTCGCGTCCGATTCGATCTGGCTGAAATCCGGGTTGTAGGTGAAATCCAGCGTGTGGTTGGGTGTGACGCCATACTTCACGCCGACGCCGGCCTCGCCGGCCGCGTCGTCGTCGGTCCAGTCGAAGGTGGCATCGTCGGATCCGTCGAGCGCGCTCGCTTGACTCGCTAGAACGTAGGGCAGCACTTCCAGGTTCTTGCCCTGGTTGACCCCTGCGATACCCGACATGGTCCCGGCTTGGCAAAAGAAGCAGTCGTTGTCGCGCGAGATCGGCGCCCACGACATCTGCTCGCGGCTTGCGCGCGGGCGGTTGCGAAACACGTGGATGCCCCACGACTGCAGGTCCTGGTCGGGGAAGCGAATGCTGCGGAAGGGGATCGCCATTTCTGCGGTCCAGCCGCCGTGGGTGACTTGCCCGCCCGAATACCAAACCGCGTCGTAGCTCGAGTCCTCGTTGTTGCGGTTGCGGCGCAGGTCACCCTGGATTCCACACGGGTTGACGAAGAACTCGTAGCCGTTTTGCTGGTCTTTGAAGGTGTCGATCATGACACCGGCGAAATCGTCGCCGAACATCGCGTCGCGGTCGGTGACGTTGGCGCGAATCGCGGAGGGGTTCGGGTCGTTACAAAGGAACCCGATGTAGAGATTCTCGTCGTCGTACGCGAGCATGGCCTCGGTGTCCGCTTGCGGCCGGATGTTGTCGCCGGGGTCGATCTCGACGAAGCCGGTGAGCTTGGTGGCGGTCTGCCAAACCGGGTCGTCCAAGCGGCCGTCGATGCGAATGGCCTGGGCGAGCTTGGGGACGTCGAAGGTGAGGATCGTGTTGGGCTGGTAAACGGCCGAAGACGGGTCGACGGTGGGAGTCGACGCCGCGTCACTCGCTCGCGCGGGCGCCGCGAGGGCCGCGATACCAAATACCAAGAGAGCCACCGGATTCGCGTCGATGCGCGCCCGCTCGGAGCGGGTGCGGGGGCGTGCCGACTGCATGGGTTCCTCCTCGAACAGGGTCGCCGGCCCGGCGCCGCCCCGTGGCACGTGGGGATCCGGTTCGGCGCTCGGATAGGGTTAAGACGAGACAACCCGCGCAATGGTTTCGTTGTGGCCGGGAGATTGGGTCGCGAGTCAATTGGCTCGTTTCCAAATAAGTAGTTACAGAGAAGCATATCCGCTCCGCAGCTAGGTTGCTGTGGCAAAATGGTTTGCCGTCCTTCAGGGACAATTCTCCGGCCACAACCCTATGGTTCGCGCCCGATTGACAAAGTCCCCTTGACGTGGAATGAGTCTTGCACTAGACTAAATTTTAGTCATGACTAACCCGCTACTCATACGCGGTTCGCTCTCCCAGTCGATGGAGAACTACCTCAAGGCGATCTTCGAGATCCTCGAGCACGACGAACGCGCCACGACCTCGTCGATCGCCGATCGCATGGGAATCGCCCCGCCGTCGGTCACGGCCATGGTGAAGAAGCTCGCCGAGCTCAAGCTTGTCTCGCACGAGCCCTACCAGGGAGTGACGCTCACCCGGGTCGGAGAGATGGCGGCGGTCGAGGTCGTGCGCCACCACCGCCTGATCGAGAAATACCTGGCCGACGCGCTCGGGGTGCCGTGGGACATGGTCCACGACGAGGCCGAGCGACTCGAGCACGTCATCTCGGAGGACTTGGAGGACCGAATCGACGGCGCCTTGGGCCACCCGACCGTCGATCCGCACGGCGCGCCCATTCCCGCGCGCGACGGGACTGTCGTGCGCGTCGTCGCCCAGCCCCTCGTGGACGCCGCCGGCGGCGACCACGTCGTGGTGGTCGAAGTCGACGACCGCGATCCCAGCCTGCTCCGGTATCTGGGTGAGCGGCGGCTCTATCCCGGCACCGCGGTCGAAGTGGTTCGCGTCGAGCCGTACGGCGGCTCGACGGTCTTGCGCATCGAAGGCGCCGAAGTCGCGATCGGCCGCGACGCCGCCGCCATGATCCGCGTGGCGCCGAACGCAGCGCCCAGCGAAGAGGCACGTCCATGACTCCGGTCGCCAACCTGGTCGTGTTCTTCTTCTGCGCGGCTCTCGCGGGCGTCGTGTTCTGGCCGCGCCGCGGTTTCCTCGCGCGCGGGCGCCAGGGACGCTCGCTCGCGCGTCGCATCGAATTGGAGGATGCGCTCAAGCACGTCTACAACCACGACGCCCGCGGGCAGACATCGACACTCGAGAGCCTGGCCGGCGCGCTGGAGATTTCCCCTTCGAGCGCGGTGGCGTTGGTCGATCGCATGCAGGGTGTGGGGCTCGCGCGTTTCGCCGACGGCCGCATCCTCTTGACCGAAGAAGGGCGCCGCTACGCGCTCGAAGTGATTCGCGCCCACCGGCTCTGGGAGCGCTACCTCGCCGACGAGACCGGCCTCGACCCGCTGGAGTGGCACGAACGCGCCGAGCGGAAGGAGCACAAGCTCTCGCGCGAGGATGCGGAC
>JAKEHA010000227.1 GCA_022615275.1 Candidatus Latescibacterota bacterium | reverse complement strand
CGATCACGAGATACGGATCGCTGTCGAAGGAGAGGAACGGCAGCGCCTTGCGCGCGCGCACGGCGATGTTTCGGAAGTACATCGCGCGGCTCTCGCTCGTGATATCGCTCGAGAGGAGCATCTTGAGCGAGCGGAAGTAGGTCGCGAACAGCAACCGTCGCGGGAACGAACCGACGCGTACGCCGCCCTCGCCCTCGTAGTTGGCGTAGACGTTCTCGTCGCCCGAGGGGTAGTCGAACTCGCGCTGCCCGGTGCGTGCGAACACCCACGAGTCCGTGAGCTCGCCGAAGTAGATCTCCGGTCGCGTCACCTTCAGCGACACGCTCGACACCGGCGGCAGGTCCTTGACGAACAACACCGGCAAGCCTTCCGACGTCACCTGGTTCACCGGACCCAGCGCGATCCCCATCCCGTGCGTGAAGGTGAGCCTTTCATTGATAAACGTTCGCGTGGGAAGCGAGCCCGCGTTCAGCTCGCGGGGCGAAAGCATCACCTGGCGGTAGCGCCCGTCGATCCAATAGCGGTCGTCGTCCACGGAGCGGAAGTCGTAGTACGTTCGAATCTCCTGCAACTGCCCGAACGTTTGCAGCAAGGGATCGCGGTCCCACAGCCTCACGTTGTCGATGGTGGCCGCGTTGGCACGGATGTCCTCCTCGGTGAGACCGGCTACGCCCGTCAGCTCGCGCGTTACGACACTGTCCAGTCCCCAGGCCTCGCGCGTGGCGGCAACGTGGCGGACGAGCTGCGGCGTTTCTTTCGATAGTTCATTGGGAGCTACCACGAGGCGATGAACGATCGCCGGATAGATCGTGACGCCCAGCAACGACACGCCGATGTAGAGACCCGCCGCGATCAGCGTCGCGTGCGCGAGGCGCGGGCCGCGTGCGCCCCACAGCACGACCGCGGCCCCGGCCACCGCGGCCATTGCCGCCAACCGGAGTCCCATCAACGTTCCGTGCAGATCGGCGTAGCTCGCGCCCACGAGCGGGCCGGTGGTCGAGTAGAGGAGCCCCGGAATCCGTACCAAGTGCACGCGCAACGCCGTTAGGACGAGCAGGGTGGCGATGAGTACCGCGAGGTGCACGCGCGCCGCTCGCTCGACAGTCACGTGTCCGCGGTGGACGGCGACGTCCCCGCGCAGCACATACAGAACGAGGCTCCCCACCAGTCCCACGGTCGTGAGGACGGTGAGCAGACGAATGACGTCCGCGACCAACGGAACGGTGAACACGTAGTAACCGACGTCGCGCAAGAACACCGGGTCGGTGGTTCCGAAGGGCGTCTGGCGCAGGAAGCGAAGTACGTCGAGCCATGTGCCGGCGGCCGAGAGTCCCATCAACACGGCGATGGCCAGCACCGTCGGCAGCGCCAGGCGTCGCACGAACTGCGTCAGTTCGACGGGACTGCCGGGGGTCACCTGGACGACACGCGGGCCAATGACGGCGCCGCGCAGGGCGATCCGCAGGTTCGCGTTGAGAAACGCGAAGGCGAGCGCCCCGACACCCACGCCGAGCAGCGTGCCTACGAGGACCCGCATTCCGATCACGCGCTGGTAGCCCAGGGCTTGGAACCAGAGCCAATCGGCGGCAAACGTGACCACCGCGGGCAGGATGAAAACGAGAACGAGGAATAACGCGATCAGAAAGACGCGACGGCGCGGACGTGCGGCACGAGACACCCGGGGGCGAGCGGTCATGCCGGCTACGTTAACACAAAAGGAGAGGGGGCGTGCTGCGGGGGCGGCTTGCAGCCCGCCTTATTCGTGACGAATATTGGCCCGCAGCCCGGGAATGCTGCCGATCGCGGTGCCCAGCGCCGCCACCATCACGCCGACGAATCCCGCCAGGAAGACTTCGAACGGCCACAAGTTGTGCGACGTGGGATCCGCCGCCGTGTCGACGACGACGCGCACCATCACGACCGCGGGAATGGTGGCAGCGACCGCCAGCACGCAAACGACGAAACGCGACCCTCCGAGCGCACGAGCGATCGCCGCCGCGAGGGCCACGACCACCAGCGCGGGCGTCATGAGGCTGGTCGGCACTTCGACCTCGGCGTAGGGAATCTGCCAGTAGGGCAGCCCGACGGCGAGAAACGAGGCGGCGCAGGCGCCGACGAGCCACTTGGAGAGTTGGAGCTTCATGCCTCGCCATGGACGCAAAGGAGGTGCCAAGCAGGGCCTACTTCCGCTGCTTTCGATTCGACGGATGGCTGAACCCGCGATCCGCGACCGTTCGATACGGGGGAGCGTTTCGCGAGCGCTCGTCTTTCCTCTCGAGATACCGTTCCGCCTGCTCGCGCACGACGATGTCCGGGTCGGAGCGCGAGATGCGCCTGATTTGCCGCACCACCTCCGGCGAATACTCCCACCAGGCGAACAACTCGATTACGGCGCAACGCACGCCCACGTCCGGATCGTCCGACGCCATCGCGTCGGCCTCCGCGCCGTCGTGCGCGAGCACGTCCACCATGGTGTCGAGCGTGACCGGCTGAATGCTAGCGTCGTAAAGAACGGACGGATGGCCCAAGAAGAAGCGGTCGTAGTATCGATGCGCCAGCAGACCGGTGCGGGAGCACACGCTCGCCCCCCATCGTATCGGTCTTGCTTTCGTGAGTATAGACGAGATAGGCACCGCCGGCCTGGAAGCGGTAATCGCAATTGCGTCCCCCCGCGACCATGACCACCGAATCACCGACATCGCCCCTCCACATCGCCATGACCTCGGCGCGATGGAGCCAGCGCGAGTAGCCGTGCTTGGGGCTCTTCTGGAACTCCACGCGCGTGACACGCATCGCAAACACGATCGCGGTGTGTCGAATCGCTCCCTCGGGTCTTCCCGTGACGCACGTGCACGCGAGCGAGGGGTTATG
>JAKEHA010000226.1 GCA_022615275.1 Candidatus Latescibacterota bacterium | reverse complement strand
GGGTCGTTGTTCTCGATCACCGGATTGGCGTTGTAGTCGCCGCCGTACAGTCCCTCGGCGTCGAAGGTCACCGCGACGTCCATCGACGTCCCCGGCGGCACCACGCCTTGGGTGGGATCGGCCATCAGCCAGCGTGCGCCTCCCAAGCCGGGAAGTGCCAGGAAGCCGAGTTGCACCGTGCCGCCCGGTTGGTTCGCGCCGAGTACGCCGACCACTGCCGTCGCACCCGTGGTGCGGTCCGCAACGCGCAGTTCCGCCTGGAATGTGAAATTGTTGAACGCGGCCAGGTACAACTGCCCGCTCTCGGCGTCGAAGCCCATCCCCTGCCCGAAGTTCGCGTCGAACCCCAGCGAACCCACCACCGTCCCCGCGCCCGTCGTCTTGTCGATCGACACCAGCTCGTCGGTCACGATGTCGTACGCCCACGCAGCACCGTCGTCGTCGATCGCGACCGCGATGATGCCCGGGAATCCGATCGACCCGATGCGCGTCGCCGACGGCACCGTCACGTCGATCACGTAGAACGACGAGGCGAAAATGTCCGTGCTGGTGGCGTACATCAAACCGTCGGTGGGATCGAAGGCCATGCCGGTCCAGGTCTCGAAGCCGAAGGGCGTGATCGTCCCCAGGATGGTCTGGGCACCCGAAGTCGTGTCCATCTGCGCGAACTGGTTGATCTCGTCGACCGCGTACGCGTACGCGTAGTCGTCCCCACCGAAATCTCCCGCCCAGATCCAGAACGGCGCAGACCCGACGAAGTCCAGCACCTCGGGCGTCCCGAGGCTGAATCGCGTGGCCTGGCCGAAGCCGATCTCGAGCGAGAAGGCCGAGCCGATGGCGGCCAGCGCTTCGGGGTCTCCCGGGCGGCTGCTTTGGCCGCTGTTGGGTGCGGCTCGCAGCGAGGGCGCGTGCGTCCCGCGCGGGAAATCGCCCGAGCTGCGCGGGATCGAGATGCTCTGTGTCACGGTTGCGTTCACGTCGTCGATCTCGTCGACGCTGATGTCGAACTCGAGGTTGTTTCCACCCGAGTTGGAAATCGTCATCGTGTGCGTCTCGGTCTCTCCCGTGAACAGGTCCGACTCGAACGATAGTGGCGTTACCGAGATGACGGGCGGCTCGAGGCCTTCGCCCTGCATCGCGATCACGATAACGCCCTCGTCGGGGTCGTCGCTGGTGATGGTCAGCGTTCCCGCGCTGGGGGCGGCCGCGGTGGGCGCGTACGTCACCACGACGTTCTGGCTGCCTTCCGGCGCCAGCGAGAACATGGACACGTCGACGCTGTAGTCGGGATGGCTCGAAACGATAGAGCTCACGTTGAGCACGTCGGTTCCATCGTTCTCGACGACCACCGTCATCTTCTTGTTGCCGCCGACGAACACGGGTCCGAAAGTGAGCAGAGTGTCCTCCACGGCGATGTCGGGGGCGCCGGTGACGTGGAGGCTCGCCGGTACGGTGACCAAGGGGTTGAGGGGGTCGTTGTTGGCGACCAGCAGGTTGGCCGCGTAATCGCCGCCGTAGAGCCCCGCCGCGTCGAACAACACCGCGACGTCCATCGCATTGCCCGGCGCTACCACACCGTCGGACGGTTCGACCTGAATCCACTTCACACCCGCGATCGAGAGCGAATACGCGACCGCGTTGCCCAGCATGGCGCCGGCTTCGTAGCCGAAGTTGTACAGGAACTCCCACGTCATGCCGGTGGCGATGACGCTCCCCTGTCCGAACTCGTACTCGACCGTGGTCGGGGTCCCCGAAAAGGAGGTCTCCGTGATCACCAGCGCGTCGCCGGGCAGGCCGGAGATGGTGGTATGGTTGGCCGCGTTGCCCTCCAGCACGGGCGGCAGGCCCGCGACGATGGGATGGTCGGGCGCGACGACGTCGTTGAAGCTGTCGAAGTCCCCGTACAGCACATCCACTCCGCCCACGATCGACACGTCGTCGCCTTGCGTGGCGAGTTGGTATTGCACGACACCGCCGCCCGCCACGTAGTCCTCGAACTTGCTCACGTTCGACGAGACGGCGTTGTAGTACGAGAACCCTTCGTCACCGACCGTGATCACGAGATCGAAGGGATCGAAGTCGGTGGCCGCGATCTGGGTGGAGTTGATCACGGTGGCCGTGATGGCGAAGTTGTCGAAGATGAACGTCGCCATGTCGATACCCCAGGCGTCGGTGTCCTGGATGACCAGGATGGCCGCGTCTTCGGCCGCCACCACGTTCGTGGTCGGCAGGACCGCCTTGCGCGTCTGCGAGGTCCGCGAGTCGGCCCCTTCCGCGTTGACACCCACCGCCCCGCCACCCCGCAGCGTCTTGTCGCGCCAGGGAGTCCCGCGCAAGAGCACCGCGCGCGACGCGACCGCGCCCGCGGTCAAGTCTTCGATGTCGATCGCGAACTCGAGGTCGCTGGCACCCGTGTTGGAGATCGTCAGCGTGTGCGCCGCCGTTTCTCCCGTGAACAGGTCCTCGGTGAACGAGGTCGGGTTCACCGCGATGATGGGCGGCAAGCGGCCTTCGCCGGTCAACGCGACGCCGATGCTCACTTCGTCGGGGTCGTCGCTCGCGATGGTCAGAGTCGCAGCGCTGACACCCGTCGACGTGGGCGCGTAAGAGACGACCACCGCCTGGCTCGCGGTCGGCGCCAACGCGACGTTGGCCACGTCGGCCGTGTAATCGCCGTGGTCCGACGCGATCGACGTGACCGTCAAGAGGTCGGTGCCCACGTTCTTCACGACCACGATTTGGTTGGACACGCCTCCGATGAACACCGGCCCGTAGTCCAAAGCGAGCGGTGTCACCTGGATGTCCGGAGCTCCCGTCACGTGCAAGTGGGCCGAGGCCACCACTTCCGGATTCAAGGGATCGTTGTTCGCGATCACCAGATTGGCGTTGTAGTCGCCGCCGTACAATCCCTCGGCGTCGAAGGTCACCGCGACGTCCATCGACGTCCCCGGCGGGACCACGCCCGCGTCCGGATCGGCGATCAACCACTGCGCTCCTCCCAGCCCGGGCAGCGCGAGAAATCCGAGCTGCGCCGTGCCGCCCGGTTGCGTCGCACCCAGGACACCCACCGGCGCGGTCGCACCCGTGGTGCGGTCCGCGACCCGCAGCTCGCCCTGGAACGTCTCGTTGTTGAACGCGGCCAGGTACAACTGACCGCTCTCGGCGTCGAAGCCCATCCCCTGCCCGAAGTTCGCGTCGAAGCCGAGCGACCCGAGCACCGTCCCAATACCCGTCGTCTTGTCGATCGTCAGCATCTCGTCGGTCACGATGTCGTACGAGAACGCCACACCCTGGTCGTCGATCGCGAGTGCGATGAGCCCTGGGAACCCGACCGACCCGATGCGCGTCGCCGACGGTACTGTCACATCGATCGCGTAAAACGACGAGGCGGACACATCCGTGCTGGTCGCATACATCATTCCGTCGGTCGGGTCGAAGGCCATGCCGGTCCAGATCTCGCCGCCGAACGGGGTGATCGTCCCCAGAATGGTCTGGGCACCCGAGGTGGTGTCGATTTGCATGAACTGGTTGAACTCGTCGACCGCGTACGCGTAGGCGTAGTCGTCCGCACCGAAGTCCCCCGCCCAGATCCAGGCCGGTGCCGGCCCGATGAAGTCCAGTAGCTCGGGCGTCGCCAGATTGAAGCGCGTGGCCTGACCGAAGCCGATCTCGGTCGCGAACGCCGAGCCGATCGCCGCCATCGGCGACGCCGAACTCGTCGACGGAGCGCTCGCACCCCCGCTCGAGGGTGCGGCCCGCAGCGACGGCGCGTGCGTCCCGCGCGGGAAATCGCCGGTGCTGCGCGGGATCGAGATGCTCTGGGTCACCGTTGCGCCCATGGCCTCGATCTCCACGGCGTCGATCTCGAACTCGAGGTTGCTCGCACCCGTGTTGGAGATGGTCATGGTCTGGGTGCTCGTCTCACCCGTGAACAGATCCGCTTCGAACGACAACGGAGTCACGGAGATGATCGGCGGCAGGATGCCTTCGCCGGTGAGATCGACCACCAGCGAGGGCTCGTCGGGGTCGTCGCTCGTGAAGGTGAGCGTCCCGTCGGCGGCACCCGTCGAAGTGGGCGCGAACGACACCACGAGGTTCTGGCTCGTGGCGGGTGCCAGCACCATGCTGGCCGCGTCCACCGAGTAGTTGGGATGGCTGGCGGCGATCGAGGTGATGTTGAGCACGTCGGTGCCCGCGTTCGTCACCACCACCGTCTTGCTGGACGTCCCGCCGATGAACACCTGCCCATACGCGAGCAGCGCGTCCGACACTTCGAGATCGGGGGCGCCGGTGACGTGCATGTCGGCCGGCACCACGACCTCCGGTGTGACCGGGTCGTTGCTGCCGATGCGCAGGTTGGCGGCGTAGTCGCCGCCGAAGAGCCCGGCGGCGTCGAAGGTGACCGCGACGTCGAGGATCGAGCCCGGGGGCACGACGCCCTCGCCCGGCTCGGCCGTGAGCCAGGCTGCGCCCGCGGCCCACAGTACCGAATTGTGCAGGATTAGAGCGACGTCGCCGCTCCAGAAACCGCCGTCCGCGACGAACACGTTCGCGCCCACAACGTGGTCGCCCTGGGTCGCGATGAACGGCTGGCCGATGTCCCAATCGGCCACCCACTCGGCACCCGGCGCGAGTGTCGTCGCACCCAGTAGGTCACCGGTCGCGGCGGACACCCCCGCCATGATGGGGTGGCTCGCGTTGAAGTTCGCGAGCGTTCCGAAGCCGATCGGTCCGCTTCCGATCGTGAACGGGTAGTAGCCGTCCGTGAAGAAGCGGCCTCCCACGTCCCACCCGTCGATGAAGGTCGCCAGCGTCATGACGACGCCGCCGCCCCCGTCGACGTAGTCGGCCAGGACGTCGCCGAGCGCCTGGGGATCCGAGTACGAGAAATTCGCGATCAGAATGACGCCGTCGTAGGGCTCGAGCTCCGCGAGCGTGGGCGTGGTCGAGCCCGCGTCGAACGCGTCCACGGCCGCGACGTCCGGGAACGCGAGCAGCGCGTTCTGGATCTCGGACACATCGGCCGCGGCCACCAGCAAGATCTCCAGCGCGGAGGCACTCGTGATGACCGGCACGGCACTCGTCAACTCACGGCGCCCGGTTCCCGCGCGACCGCGGGTGTAGGCCGAGCCGTGCTGGGCCGTCTGGGTGCCGGCGGGCGTAATGTTCTCACGACGATCGGGGGTGTTCGCCGTGGTGCCGAAACGCACCATGCTGGCGCCCAGGTCTTCGACCGCGATCTCGAATTCGAGATTGGTAGCTCCGTCGTTCATGATCGAGAGCGCGTGCGTGGCGCTGCCACCGGTGAAGAGGTCCTCGGAGAGCGAGGTCGGGTTGACCACGATGACCGGCGGTGCGATCGCGTCGCCGAACAGCGGCACGGTGTACGCGGGATGGTCGGGGTCGTCGCTCGAGAGCGTGAGCACGGCCTGGCTGCGGCGCGGGTAGCGCCGCGGGATGCCCGGAACCATATCCTCGTTTTCCGGACAGTAGGTCACTGGGATGGCGTGGCTCATCCCCGCCCCCACCACGAAGGGCTGCGGGTCGACGCCGAACACGGGGTTGTTGCTCGACACCGCGCTGACAGTGAGCGGCATAAACCCGCGGTTGGTGAACACGACCTCGCGGGTGGTGCAACTGCCGGTGTAGCGAACGCCGAAGTCGACTTCCAACGGTGAGGCGATCACGTCCGGCGCGGCGTCGACGTGCAGCGCGACGTCGATGGGCGCCGACGCCTGCGAGTAGTCGTTGGTAGTGAACGTCACCGTCTCGTTGAAATCGCCGCCGGGGAGCCCGGTGGCGTCGACGATCAATTCGACCTGCATGCTCTCTCCCGCGAGCACGCGTCCCGACGGGGGATTCGCGGAGAGCCACATCGGCATCATGGTGGGCGCGACGCCTCCGATGGCGCCGGTCTGCATGCCGGCGGACGGGAATGCGAAGTCGAGCGTTCCTTCGCCCGTGTTGCTGATGGTCAGCATATGGGTCTCGGTCCCGCCGGTGAGCAGCGACGACGCGAACGACGCGGGCGAGTAATCGAGCACGGGTGCGCCCAGCGTGGTGCCGTTGGGGCTATTGGAAACGCCGGAGCGATTCTGCTGCTCGTCCACGACAACCAGCGCGAAGTAGTAATTGGTGGTGTAGTCGAGTCCGGAGACTTCGAAGGACTCGGGTGAACCGGCCGCCCTCGGCGTCGGAAGCGTCCCGGCCGATGTCGCGAGGTCGAAGTTGCCCGCGTCGATGGGTGAAGTCGAGTAGCGCAGGTCGTAGGTGCGCGCGGTTCCCACCGCGCCGTCGTCACCGGTCCCGGTCCACGCCAAGAGCGCCGTCGTGGAACCGGTCGATTGCACGGAGAGGTCATGAATCGGATCCGGCGGGATGTCGTCGAGACCCGAGAGAATGTTGTACACGTTCAAGCGCCCGCCGGTGACGGTCCTTCCCTGCAGCGCGGGAATGACGTCGACGGAGGCCATGATGGTGTTCTTGACCTCCATGTGCGTCATCTCGGGTGCGGCCGCCCACAACAGGCACGCTGCGCCCGAGACGTGCGGCGTCGCCATCGACGTACCCGAGATGGTCCCGTAGCTGTTGCCCGGGAACGTGCTCAAGATGTCGGTGCCGGGGGCACCCAGGTCGACCGTGGTCAAACCGAAGTTGGAAAAACCGCTCAAGTTGTCGTTGTGGTCGGTGCTGGCCACCGCGATGATGTTGTCGAGCGGATAGTTCGAGGGAAAGTTGTCGAAGATGTCGTTGTTCGAGCTATTGTTGCCGGCCGCGGCCACGAACAGGATGCCGGCGTTGCCGGCCGCTTCGATGGCGTCCTGCAGTGCTTGCGAGAATCCGCCGCCGCCCCAGCTGTTGCTGGTGAGGTTCACACCCATCATGGTCCCGTACTCGACCGCGAGGATCGCGTTCGCCGTCGATCCGAATCCGCCCGCGTCGAGGAACTTGAGCCCCATGATACGCACCGACCAGCTGACACCCACCACACCGATGCCGTTGTTGCCCACCGCACCGATGGTGCCGGATACGTGCGTTCCGTGCCCGTGGTCGTCCATCGGGTTGTTGTCGTTGTTGACGAAGTCCCACCCGCGAACGTCGTCGATGTAGCCGTTGAAATCGTCGTCGATGCCGTTACCCGCGATCTCGTTCGGGTTAGTATACATGTTGGCCGCGAGGTCGACGTGGTTGTAGTCGACGCCGGTGTCGATGACGCCCACCAGCACGGTTCCGCCCGTCCCCAGCTCCCACGCTTCCGGCGCGTCGATGTCCGCGTCCGGTGTGCCGCCGGTTTGTCCCGTGTTGTGCATTCCCCACAGATCGTCGAAGCGGGGATCGTTCGGGAACACGTCGAGGGCGCGCACGACGTAGTTGGGTTCGATGTAGTCGACGCGCGGATCGTCCTTGAAGCGCTCGATCGCCTCGTTGACCTCGATGCCCTCGATCACCCACAACTCCGCCCCGATGCTCTTGAATCGCGACTTGACGCTCGCGCGCAGGCTCGAGCGCACCGCCAGCGCGTCCGCCGTCGGCGTCGACGCAGCCAGCTTGATGATTACCTGCTTTGGCACGTAGCTCTGCGGCTGCTGGCCGCCGGCCGTGAGCGCCCACGTGGCGATGGCGAGGAAGAGAACCGCGAACGCACCGAGACGCACATGGCGATTCGTCATGACGATCCCTCTCATTGTGTGCATGAAGGAACTGCGTGTGGAGCACGCAATTGTCGTATTGGAGCGTTGGGTTCGCGCGAACGCAGGGGATGCGCGGCCGCGGTGATGGTTCGGGCGCGAGCCTGTTCTTTCAACCGCGAGGGCGGCGGATCGAACGATGGAAAAGGACGGGCGGAGGTACCGGGGGCAAGCCGTGCTGCCTTCACATGGACCTCCTTTTAGGGTCAGTGAAAAGCGAGGCCTGGTACTCCGAGGGCGGAGTATACAGATGTGGTTTATGAAAGTCTAGCGACGTCTACGCGATTTCCGTATACTGCGCATCGATTCACATGAAGTGAGTTTTGTAATCTCTCCCAGTGTGGCCCCGTAGCTCAGATGGATAGAGCAGCGGTTTCCTAAACCGTTTGTCGTGCGTTCGAATCGCGCCGGGGCCACACCATACTAT
>JAKEHA010000225.1 GCA_022615275.1 Candidatus Latescibacterota bacterium | reverse complement strand
CCGAGAGCGCGGTGCGCGTGCGCCGCAGCGCGACCCGGTAGTCGTGCAAGAACTCCGGGTCGAGGTCGCGTTCGAGCCCCGGTTCGTTGCGCGCCATCACGGCCAAGAGATGCTGGAAGATGGCGGCCATCGCGACACCCAAGGGCGCGCCGGCCGCCATCTCGATGCGGGGTCGCGGCGCGTAGTCGTCGGGACGCCGCCCCGCCAGGGCCAGCAGGCGCGCGTACGCCGAGCCGGCGGCGGGCCGATAGCCCGCCAAGGCCAGCGCGCGCCGAATCGCCGCGTGCGTATCCGCGCGCCGCGCGTCCTTCCCGACCTCCACGAACGCGACGCGCAGGCTGCGGGCGTTGCCCGCGCGTCGTACCACCATCGCCTCCGAGCGCACACGCGCGACCCGGCGGCCGCGTTCGTCGCGAACGGCCACTTCCTCGGCCGTCACCCGCGCGCGCGCGACCTCGAAGAGAGCGCGCGGTCCCGCCAACGCGGCCACACGATCGCGCAGTATGGGAGGAGAGAGGTCGCGCGGGTAGCGGATCTCGGCTTCGCCCCGCCACGATCCGGAAGCAAGTGCCTCCGCGGATGTCGCGTCGCGCAAGGACACGACCCCGTCGCTCGCCTCCAGCTGCAGTCCCGCGCGGTGAAAGCGCCAGTCGAAGGTGTCGAAGTAGCTTCGTGTCGTGCGCGCGCTCGCCTCGGGGACGAGTGTTACGACGCGCGCAAGCGCTCGACGGGCCTCGTTCCAGCCGCGTCCGCGTCTCGCGACGAAGAGCCGGTCCTCACGCATCCATTCCCCGGTGCCCCGACGCGCGCGAGAGCCACCGGTAGATGTCGACCTGCGCGCGATGATTGCGCGCGCCCCGCCGGTACTGGTTGTCCTGCGTTTCGTTGATGATGCGGGCCTTGGCCGTGTCGCGCAGTTGCAGGTTGAAGTAGTAGCGAAGCTCCGCGCGCACCGCGTCGTCGTATATGGGCACCGCGATCTCGACGCGAAAATCGAGGTTGCGGGTCATCCAGTCGCCCGAGCTCAAGTAGCAGCGCTCGTTGCCGCCGTTCGCGAAGAAGAAGATGCGCGAGTGCTCCAGGTAGCGGTCGACGATGCTCACCGCTTCGATGTTTTCGCTCACCCCGGGCAGCCCGGGCACCAGCGAGCAGATGCCGCGCACGATCAAGCGCACCTTCACACCCGCGCGGCTGGCCTCGTACAGGAGATGGATCAACTCCAGGTCGACCAGCGAGTTGAGCTTGACGTCGATGTAGGCGGGCTTGCCCGCGCGCACGTTCTTGATTTCGCGCCGGACCAGCTTGTGCAGAGCACGCCGCATGTCGAAGGGCGACACCATCAGGCCCCGGTATTGGTGGGTGCGGTAGTTGGTCTCCAGGAAGTCGAACAGCTTGCGCAGTTCGCCGGTGATACGCTGGTCCGCGGTCATCAGGACGTGGTCGGCGTACACGCGCGCGGTCTCCTCGTTGAAGTTGCCGGTACCGACCAGCGCGTAGTCGACCAGCTTCCCTTCCTCCTTGCGCGTTATGAGCGCCACCTTGGCGTGGACCTTGAGCCCCGGCACGCCGCCGATCAGGCGCGCGCCCTCGTCTTCCAGCTTGCGCGTCCAGCGGATGTTGGCCTCTTCGTCGAAGCGCGCCTGCAGCTCGAACAGCACCGTGACTTTCTTGCCGTTGCGGACCGCGTTGATGAGCGCATTGACCACGTGCGATTCGTGCGCGACGCGGTAGAGCGTCATGCTGATCGATCTCACCTTGGGATCGATGGCGGCCTCGCGCAACAGGTCGGTCACGTGGTGGAACGACTGATACGGGAAGTGCAGGAGGACGTCCTGCTTGCGCACCACGGAGAAGACGCTGCGCGTCTTGGCCAGCGCGGGGTGGTGGAGCGGCGGCTGCGGCTCGTACTGCATGCTCGCGCCCGCCACCTTGGGAAACGAGACGAAGTCGCGCGCGTTGTGATACCGCCCGCCCGCGATGACGTTGTCGAGTTTGCGCAGGTTGGCCTTTTTCATGATGAAATCGAGAAGGTCCTTGGGCAGCTCGCGGTCGTATACGAAGCGCACGGGCGGGCCCTCCTTGCGCTTCTTGAGCGACTTGGAGATCTTGTCCATCAGGCTCATGGTGACGTCGTCGTCGATCTCGATCTCGGCGTCGCGCGTGAGCTTGATGGTGTAGGCGTCCGCGCGCTCGACCTCGAAGATCGAGAACACGTCTTTCAGGCCGAAGCGGATCACGTCGTCGAGCATGATGACGTAGCGCCTGTCGCCCGTGCCCGGCAGCACCAGGAAGCGCGGCAGGGTGTCGGTCGACACCTCGATCAGCGCGTGGCGCGGCTTGGCTCCGTTCTGCTTCGACTCCAAACGGACCGCCAGGTAGATGACGCCGTTCTTGAGTTCCGGGAACTCGGGCAACGAATCCAGAATGACGGGCACCAGCGTCGGCCGCACGGAGTCGTCGAAGTAACGCTGCACGAACTCGCCGTGCCCGGGGAGCAGCTGGCGCTCGTCGATCAGGAACACGTTTTCTTTCTCGAGGGCGGCGCGCACTTCTGCGAAGACGCGGTCGAAGCGCCCGCGCTGCTCGACGACGAGTTCGTGGATCTGCTTCAGGACCTTCTTGGGACTGCCCCCATAGACCATCTTGTTGGAGTCGATGCCGGCGTCGACCATTCTCTGCAGGGTCGCCACGCGCACGCGGAAGAACTCCTCCAGGTTGGAAGAGAAGATGCCGATGAACTTGAGCCGCTCGGCCAGGGGCACGGACGGGTCCGAGGCTTCCTGGAGCACACGGTCGTTGAACGAGAGCCAGCTGATCTCGCGGTTGATGACGTCGGGCCGGGACACGGAAACCTCGCTAACGCAGACACCGAAACGGGTGCAAACCACCCGTGGAAATCCTAACTGTCCAAGCAGATGAACGCGCGGGGAGTGCGGCGGTCGCACGGCAGGTGGGAGCCCCGGATATGGTTCGGCGCCCCACGTCGCGCTTCGCGAAGGCCCACGCACGTGACCGAACCGAAGCTACTGTAACGAATTGCGGCGATTCTGTCAATCGCGTGCTAGCGCGTGTAACCCTGCGGATGGGCCGCTCGCCACGCGTACGCCGATCGAACGATTTCGTCGAGAGCGCTGGCTCGCGGCCTCCATCCCAGCACCCCCGAGGCCCGGCGCGACGACGCGACCAGCGCGGGCGGGTCGCCGGGGCGGCGCGGGCCCACGTCGAAGCGAATCGTGCGCCCGGTGACGCGCTCGGTGGCGCGTATCACCTCGAGCACGGTGAAGCCGACCTCGCTACCGAGGTTCAAAGCACCCGAGAAGCCGCTCGCCATCGCGTCCAGCGCGAGCACGTGCGCGTCCGCCAGATCGGACACGTGGATATAGTCGCGCAGACAGGTGCCGTCGCGCGTCTCGTAGTCGTTTCCGAACACCGTCACAGAGGCGCGGGCACCCAGGGCCGCGTCGAGGACGATGGGAATCAGGTGCGATTCGGGCCGATGGTCTTCGCCGCGCTCCGCCGTCGCCCCACCCGCGTTGAAGTAGCGCAGCGCGACGTATGCAAGCCCCCACGCGGTGCGCGAGGCGTCGAGCACGCGCTCGATCATGAGTTTGCTCCACCCGTAGGGATTCTCGGGTGCGCAGGGCGCCGCTTCTTCGATGGGAAGCTCCTCGGGCCCGCCGTACACCGCGGCGGTCGACGAGAAGACCATGCGCTTGACACCCGTCTTCTCCATCGCGCGCAGGAGCGAAACCGTTCCACCCACGTTGTTGTCGAAGTAATCGAGCGGTCGCGCCACCGACTCGGCCACCACACTGGACGCGGCGAAGTGCAGCACCGCGTCGGTGCCGGTCGCCAGCGCCATCGCGAGCGCGGAGGCATCGCGCACGTCTCCGTCGACGAAGCGCGCCGCCGAGGGCACCGCGTCGCGGTGACCGGTCGAGAGGTTGTCGAGCACGCAGACCTCGTGTCCGCGCGCCACCAGCGATTCGGCCACCACCGACCCGATGTAGCCGGCGCCTCCTGTAACGAGCAGCTTCACCTAGCTCCTCCGCTTGCGTGCACCCAGATAGCGGCGCAGGTAATCCGCGGTGTACGACCCCTCGACGCGCGCCACCTCCGCCGGCGTTCCCGCCGCCACCACGCGCCCGCCCTCGGCCCCGCCCTCCGGCCCCAGGTCGACGATCCAATCCGATTGCGCGATCACCTGCAAATTGTGCTCCACCACCACCACCGTGTTGCCCCTTTCCACCAGTTCGCGCAGCACCCGGACCAACACGGCAACATCCGCCACGTGTAGTCCGGTGGTGGGTTCGTCGAGAATATAGACGAAGCCCCCCTCGACGTTCTCCGAGAGTTCGCGCGCGATCTTGATGCGCTGCGACTCCCCGCCCGAGAGGGTGGTCGAGGGCTGGCCCAGGCGCAGGTAGCCGAGCCCCACCTTCGAGAGCACGCCGAGCTTGTCGACCAGTTCGCGGTGCTCGGCGAAATGCCGCATGGCGTCGTCCACCGTGAGTTCCAGGACCTCGGCGAGGTTCTTCCCCCTGTACGCGATCTCCAGCGTCTCCGCGTTGAAACGCTTGCCGTCGCACTCGCTGCAGCGCACGAACATGTCAGCCATGAAGTGCATCTCGACGCGTTCGAAGCCCATCCCCTGGCAGCGCGCACAGCGCCCGCCCGCGACGTTGAAACTGAAGCGCCCGGCGGTGTAGCCGCGCCGCACCGCCTTCTTCTGCGCCGCGAAGATCTCGCGCACCAGGGCGAAGGCCTTGATGTACGTCACCGGATTCGAGCGCGGCGTCTTCCCGATCGGGGCCTGGTCCACCATCAACACACCGCGCACGGCGCCGGCACCCTCGAGCGCGCGATAGGCCACACCCGCGTGGCCGTTGCGCGCGCGCAGCGCGTCGTAGAGGACGTCGCACACCAAGGTACTCTTGCCCGAGCCGGAGACACCGGTGACGCTCGAGAAGGAACCGAGCGGGAGCGCCACGTCGGCGTCGCGCAGATTGTGCTCGCGCACGCCGCGCAGCACCATGAAGTTCTCGGGCGCGCGCGATGTGGCGCGCGGTGCGCTGGGCGGTCCTTCGGCGAGAAAACGCAGGGTGCCGGTGGTCGCGCCGGCGGGCGGGCCTTGGTAGACGACGTGTCCGCCGCCCTCGCCCGCGCCCGGTCCCAGGTCGACGACGTGGTCCGCCGCGCGGATGATGTCGAGGTCGTGCTCGACCACCACCACCGTGTTGCCGCGTGAACGCAGGTCGCCGAGCACCCGCACCAGGCGGTCGGTGTCGCGCGGGTGCAGTCCCACGCTCGGCTCGTCGAGCACGTAGAGCACCTCGAGCAGGCTCGACCCCAGCGAGTTGGCGAGCGAGATGCGCTGCGACTCTCCGCCCGAGAGTGTCCGCGCCAGGCGGTCCAGCGTGAGATAGTGCAGCCCCACCGCGAGCAGGAACTCGAGCCGCGATTCCAATTCGATCAGCACGTCCTTGGCGACGGTACGCTCGCGTTCATTGAACGAGAGCCCGCGCACGAACGCCAGCGCGTCGCCTGGCGACATGGCGGCGACGTCACGGATGGTGCGGTCTCCCAGGCGGACGAAGAATGCCTCCTCGCGCAGCCGCCCTCCCCCGCATGCGCGGCACTCGCGAAACGCCAAATAGCGCCGTGTGAAAAAGCGCGCGTACTTCTTGTACGTCTTCTGGCGCATGTTCTCGAGGAACGGCATCACACCCACGTACTCGCCCTCGCCGTCCAGGATCGCGCGTCGCTCGTTCTCTTTGAGGCCCGACCACGGCTTGTCCATTGGAATCTTCTTGCGGCGCGCGAAGCGAACCAGTTGATCGTAGAAGTACTCGAACTTCTCGCTCGCCCACGGCTCCACCGCGCGCTCGCGAATCGACTTCTTGGGGTCCGGCACCACCAGGGCGGGGTCGAACTCCATGCGGCTCCCGAAGCCGCGGCACTGCGGGCAGGCGCCGTAGGGCGTGTTGAACGAGAAGAGAATGGGGCGCGGCTCCTCGAAGGTGCGGCCGCACGAGGTGCACGCGAGCTTGTTGGTGAACGAGCGCGTCGCACCGGTTTCGACGTCGTCGATGCGCACCACCCCGTCGGCCATGCGGTACGCGGCCTCGATGGCTTCCAGCAAACGAGCGCGGCGGCTCTCGTCGACCTCGACGCGATCGAGCACGACGTCGATCGATTTCATGCGCGCGGCACCCTTGGGTGCCGCCTCCAAGCGAACGACGTCGCCCCCGATGCGGAAGCGCGCGTAGCCTTCGCGAATCAATTCGTCGAAGTGCTTGCCCGCACCTCCCTTTTCGACCGGACGCGTCGCGATTAGATGAATCGCGCGCCCGCGCGCGTCCGCGAGCAACGCATCGATCACCTCGTCGGGTGCGTAGCGGCGTACCTCGAGGTGGCACTTCGGACACACGGTGCGTCCGACGCGGGCGAACAAGAGGCGCAGGTAGTCGTATATCTCGGTGGCGGTGCCGACGGTCGAGCGCGCGCTGCGGGTAGTATTGCGCTGCTCGATGGCCACGGCCGGCGAGAGGCCCGTCACTTCGTCGACGTCGGGGCGCCCGATGCGCTCGAGGAACTGCTTGGCGTAGGTCGAGAGCGACTCGATGTACCGCCGCTGCCCCTCGGCGTAGAGCGTATCGAAGGCCAGGGTGCTCTTGCCCGATCCCGAGGGCCCGGTGATGACCACCAGAGCCCGGTGAGGCAGGTCTACGCTGAT
>JAKEHA010000224.1 GCA_022615275.1 Candidatus Latescibacterota bacterium | reverse complement strand
GAGGCGTACTTCGTCGGCGGAGACACCCTGCTCGTCCTGCAAGGCGCACGCAGACAGGGCATTGGGGTAGGGGTTCGGAGCCTTCGGCTGTCGGTAGGTCCCGACCACGGTGCTGATCGTCCCGCCGGCGTCGACCATGCGAATCACGCTGTTGCCGGTGTCTGCGATATAGAGGATTCCGTTCGCGACGTCGAAGGCAACGTCGCGGGGCTCTTTGAGACGCGCCTGCGTGGCCGGCCCGCCGTCGCCGGAGTACCCGGCGCTGGCACCGGGTCCCATGCCCGCGTAGGTGTCGATGGTTCCGTCGGACGCGTACACGATGCGCACCGCGTGATTTTTGGTATCGGCGATGTAAATGTTATCGTCGCCATCGAAACAGAATTTTCCACTCGGGTTGGCGTTCTGCGTGCGCTCGAAGCTCAGCAGGGCCTCGGTAGCGGGGCCGCCGTCGCCCGCGTACCCGAATTGATGGAGCCACGCCGATCCATTCCAGATCGGCGCCTTGCCCGCGACGACGTGGACGTTCCCCGAGGCATCGATGCGGCGAATGATGTGGTTGGCCTGATCACTGAAATAGAGCTCGCCCGTGGTCGGGTGGTACAGCGCGCACACGGGAAGATCGAGGCACGATTGCAGCCGCGTTTGGCCGTCGCCGTTGAAGCAGCGCCCGCCGGTTCCACAATGACGCGCGAGCCAGCCCGTCGCGAGATCCATCTCCATGATGATCGAGTTGTGCCACGCGCTCAACACGAGCTTGGTGCCGTCGGGGCCGAAGGTTACGTGCGTCGGGTGATTGAGATCGGCTTGAAGCGCGGGGCCGTCGGTGGGATTGCCGAAGTAGCGCCCGATCAACTTGACGAAGTTGCCGACGGCATCGAGTGCGAGCACGCGGTGGTTGTTCCAGTCGAGGACGATGGGACTGCCGGCAGGATCGAAGTTGACCTCGACCGGCCAGTACAGCCGCGTCTCACCCGGCGGAGCGCCCATGGCACCCCCCCCCGGCCGACCCGTACCACCCCAGACGTAGACGTGGCCGGCCTCGGGGTTATCGATCGTGAACCCGCCCACGCTCTGCTCGTCGCACGTGTCTTCCGGCGGCGCGACCGTGTCCTCGGAGCCGCAACTCAACGCGAGCAGCGCGAAGACCACAATCGCATAGTCTTGGATGAATCGAAGCGATCGTCGCACGGTGAAACTCCTACTGCATCTTCACGCGACGGATGCGGTGGTTGAAGGTATCGGTAATGTACAAGTCTCCGGCCGCGTCGAACGCGACTCCATGCGGGAATGCAAGCTGTGCCGACGTGGCGGGTCCGCCGTCGCCGCTGAATCCCTCGCTCCCGTTACCCGCCACGGTGACGATCGTGTTTGCGCCGAAGTCGACCGCGCGCACCACGTGGTTGCCGGAGTCCGCGACATAGAGACGCCCGTCAGGTCCGATTTCGAGATCGGCGGGAAGATTGAGCATGGCGTCGGTGGGCGCGCCGTTGTCCCCGGCGTATCCCGCGTTCCCCCCGCGGCCGACCGCCGTCGCAATGGTGTTCGCACCGAAGTCGACCTTGCGAACGCAATGGTTGTTCATGTCGGAGAAATACAGAATCCCCGCTGCATCGACGACGATGCCGCCGCCCGGCGGCGGATTTCCGCCCGTCGGTTGACGCATCTTCGCAAGCGTGGGGTCGCCACCGTCGCCTTCGAATCCGCCCGGGTCGAGTGGAGAGGGTGTGGGGCATACAAGGGTTCCGACGACGGTGCTGATAATTCCCGACGGGTCAATTTTGCGAATCACCTGATTGCGCTGATCGACGATGTAGAGCGAGCCGTCCGGTCCCTCCGCCGCGTGCACCGGCTGGTTGACTTTGGCGTCGAGGTGGCTGCCGCCGTCGCCGCCACAATTGGGTTCTCGTCCAATGATGACGAAGACCAGTCCCGTGATGGGATCCCACTCGCGCAACTTGTGGTTGTGCCACGACACGATCACGAGCTTACCGTCTCGCTCGAACGCGTCCGTGGGATGGTTCAGGCGGCACTGCGTGCCGTGGGAGCCGGGAAACACGGTATCCATCGAGTCGATGGGTCCGTCCCCGATGATGTTGGTGCCGACGACCGTTCGCAGGCGTCCGTTTGAGACGCGACGGATGAGATGGTTGTTCCAGTCGACGACGTAGGTACCGATAGTGGGCGTGAACTCGACGTCGAGAGGCCAGTAAAACGAAGATTCGAGGAGCGAATAGCCGTCGCCATCGTACGCGGCTTCGCCGTTCCCGGCCCACGTCGAGATGGTGCCTACGGGGTCTTCTGTGGGCGGACTGACTGCGTCTTCCGACGCGCACGCGGCGAAGAGGCCGATCACGAGAATCAGCAACGCGGCCGCGCGATGAATTGGGTGCACAGACGGCTCCTTGGGAGGAAGCGACGCGCGCCCACGGCGGCGCACGCGACGGCAAGTAACGTCCGTAAGTCTATCAGATCGCTCGCGCTAGCGTCAACCTTCGGGTGGATGCTACGGCTCGACGGTAATGGTTCCGGTCATCCCCATTCCCACGTGGATCTCGCAGATGTAGTCATAGGTCCCGGGTGTATCGAACGTGAATGTAAAGGAACCGGACGATCGCAGTCCCGAATCGAACAAGGGGGTTGGCGGAGTTCCAACGGCCGTTCCCTCGGTGACCGTGTGGGGTCCGCCGTTGAATTGCCACGTCACCGTCTCGTTGACCGATATGGTGGCGTTTTTCGGCGAGAAGCTGCTCGCGTTGACTTGGACGGTTCCGTTGAACGGTCCGCCTTTGCCCGGGTCGGCGGGGTCGTCGTCGTCGCCGCACGAGGGAATCATGAGGAGCATCGCGACACCGATTGCGACGGCGGAAACACGCGCGGGGAATCGGGAAAGTGACCGAAGGGTGTGGATCATGGTGGTACCTCGATCGAACGTTACAGTGGTTTCCGGGGCGAGTGCTTGGAAATATATCGCGAACCACGGGCCTGCCGCAACGGCCGCGAAAAACTGGGGCTGTACGATCGATCGGGCGAGGCGCTATACTGCGGCGTCCTGGGCGCCCCTGACCCCAAGGGGCGCCGTTCTTTAGGCTTCCGGACCGGGCCGCGGTCCGGTGATTCCAACCCCAGGGAGGCAGTGAGGTTATGGCGCGTCCGAAGATCGCCTTGATCGGCGGCGGACAGATCGGTGGAACGCTGGCACTCCTGGCGGCCCAGCGCGAGCTCGGCGACGTCGTGCTCTTCGACGTCGTCGAAGGAATGCCGCAGGGCAAGGCCCTCGACATCATGGAGTCGCGACCCGTCGACGGCTACGACGTCGATCTCGTGGGCACCAACGACTACAAAGACATCCGCGGCGCGGATGTCGTCATCGTCACGGCCGGATTCCCGCGCAAGCCGGGCATGAGCCGCGACGATCTTCTCAAGATGAACATCGACATCATGAAGACGGTGGCGACCAACGTGAAAGAGCACGCGTCGAAGGCGTTCGTCATCGTCATCTCCAATCCGCTCGACGCGATGGTGTTCGCCATGAAGCGCATCACCGGATTTCCGCGCGAGCGCGTGGTGGGTATGGCGGGTGTGCTCGACTCGGCCCGCTTTCGCACCTTCGTCGCGATGGAGCTGGGCGTCAGCGTGGAGGACGTGACCGCGTTCGTGCTCGGCGGTCACGGCGACGAGATGGTTCCGCTGCCGCGCTATTGCACGGTGGCGGGCATTCCGCTCCCGGATCTCATGTCTCAAGAACAAATCGACCGCATCGTCAAGCGCACGCGCTTCGCGGGCGGCGAGATCGTCGAGCTCTTGAAGACGGGCAGCGCGTTCTATTCGCCGGCCGCGGCCGCCGTCGCAATGGCGGAGTCGTACCTGAAAGACAAGAAGCGCGTCCTGGCATGCGCCGCCTATCTGGAAGGCGAATACGGCGTCGACGGACTCTACGTCGGCGTGCCCGTTGTGATCGGGAAGGGCGGGGTGGAACGCGTGATCGAAATCAAGCTGGGCGCCGAGGAGCGCAAACTCTTCGACGCATCGGTGGACCATGTGCGATCGCTGTTGAGTTCGCTCCCGCTGTAGCGGGTTGGTATCGAACCGTCCCCTGTCCAAGGAGCCGACCATGAAACGAACCATGCTCGTCGCCCTCGCCGTCGCCGCCTCGGTCGCGTGCAGCGCGGGTACCGCGGTGACCACCGAGATCGACTTCGATGCGTTCTCGCGGACGATGGGGAAGTTCTACCTCACGGCGCAGATCGGCAGGCCCGGAGAGCCCGACTACCGTTTTTTCTACTCCGACAAATCGGGACACGTGCACGTGTACCACGTCAAGGACGGCCGGCTGGAAACCGAGTGGGAAGTGACCACGCTGGGCTCGCGTGCCACCGCGCTGGAAGTCGTCGATTTGTACGGCGACGGCAAGCAGAAGCTCTTGACGAGCAGCATCAACGGACGCCTGTTGATCTACGACGTCGCCTCCTACCAGCTCGAGTGGGAGAATCTACAACTTCGCTTCGTGCGCGTGGACCACGCCACGGTGGCGAACCTCGACGGCGACAAGCAGATGGAAGTCATCCTCCTCGCCGACGACCTCCTGTTCATATTCGACAGCTACAATCGCAGCATCGAGTGGAGCAGCACGGCCAAGACGAACGCCAAGTTCGTGGCGGTCGGCAACGTCGACGACGACCCGCAGCTCGAGATCGTGCTCAACAACGGGATCATCTTCGACGGACGCTTCTATAACATCCAGTTCCAGACCGACCAGCCCTTCGGCGACCGCATCGTGCTCCAGGACATGACGGGGGACGGGTACGGCGACGTGATCGGCGAGTTCCCCGATCGCACGTTGCGCATCTTCGACGTGTGGCGCGGCCGCGAGCTCTGGTAACGCGGCACTACTTCTTCTTCTCGAAGTCGATCGTCACCAGCGACCACAGCGCGGCCGGCTTGCCGGCGACGGTGCCGGGCGCGAACTTGATGCGCCGCGCGGTCTCGAGCGCGGCGGCGACGCAGTCCTCGGGGACGCCGGTGGACGCGGGCTCGACACGCTCCACCCGCCCCTGTGCGTCGACGCGGATGCGCACGTCGATACGCAAGCCGACGCAGTGCGCGAGGCGGCGCGTGTCGGGCCATGTGATTTCGATGGGGCGGGGCGGAACCATCCCCCCCGCCGAGGTGCCCCCGGCCGAACCGCCGGTGCGGGCACCCACGCCCTCCGGAATCCCTCCGTTCCCGGTCCCCGATCCCTCGCCGGTTCCGTCCGATCCCTCTCCCGTTCCTTGGCCCGCGCCCTTGTCGTTGCCGCGCCCCTCGCCGGTGGCGTCTGGGGCAGCCGCGGAGGTCGTGGGCGGCGTCGACGATTCCGTCGCGGGCGTCTCGGCCGTCGCCGACTCGGGGGGCGTCTCGATCGGGAGCACCGTCGTCTCGATCGCAACGTCCTCGGCGGACACCGTGGTGCCCGCGGGAACGGGAGCATCCACGTCGATCGAAACCTCGATGATCGACCCGGGCGCGAAGCCCGAGGCACCGCCGTGACCGCCTTCGCGGCCGCCCGCGGGGCCGCTCCCGGGTGCCAAGTCGACCCCGCGCCACCACAAGAGAAGCGAGGCGTGCAGGAGGATCGACGCCGTGGCCGCGATGGCCCAGCGTCGCCGCGCATCCGTGCGTTCAGCGCTCGTCACGATCGTTCACCCGTTCCAGCCCGCGTGCGTGTACTATCGAACCTCGACGATGGCTCCCACGCCCATACCACTGACGATTCCCAACCTGGTCACGGCGACGCGCATCGCGATGGCGGTGATCGGCGCGTGGCTGGCCGCGCGCGCCGGAGAGCCCGAGGCCGCGGTCGTCGTGTGCATCGTGGCGTCGCTGCTCGATGCATTCGACGGCTGGTACGCGCGCGCGTTCGCGCAGTGTTCGCGGGTCGGCGAGCACATGGACCCGCTCGCCGATAAGATCCTCATGGGTGTGGTGTACGGGTGGGTCGGCATGGACGCCGGTTCCGCGCTGGTGTGGTCGCTGATCGCGCTGGTCGGCGCGCGCGAGGCGGCGATGACGGTGTTTCGATCCTACAGCCTTCGACGTCATGGGCGCTACATTCCCGCGAGCCCGTTCGGGCGCACCAAGATGCTGGTGCAAAGCGTGGTGGGACTCGGGATCCTGGGAGCGACCCATATTCTCGGTATCGCGGTTCCTGTGCCGATGGTGGTGGGCGGCCTCGCCGTCATACTCGTGCTCTCGTACGCGTCGGCGATTGCGTACGTCGTCGATTGGAAGCGGGCGGGACGTCGCGAGGAACCCGTGCACGAGACCGGTACGCCCCGCGCGGTCGCCAACTCCTAGCGCGGGCCGGCCCGAGGTCAAAGCAAAGGGGCCTGCCGCCGACCAGGAGCAGACCCACTTTGCGCTACGCATCACCATGGTTAGGCTGGTAGCACGTTGAAGGTAGGGGACACCTCCGCCATTGTCAAGGTGGCGGCCGCACGCTATCTTTTCCACAGTGCGAGCGAACTCACTTCGTAACAAACTCTTCGCCCAGGCCGTCGTGCTCGCCGCGTGCGTCACCGTGGTCATGGCACCATTGCCGCGCGCGTCCAACGACCCGCCCGTACCGGTTGCCACCAACACGCATTTCCTGCGCGACGCCGTACCCGCGTCCGGCTTCGCGGCTGCGCCCGAAGACACGATCGAAGACGACCCGTTCCTGGACGAGGAAAAAGACACCAGCCAGCTGGTGTGGGAGATCACGGCGTGGATCGTCGGCGCCGCACTGGTCGCGTTCTTCATCATCAAGGTGTTCATCGAGGAAGACCCCGAAGAGCCCGAGGACGAAGGCGGCACCAAACCGGATCCGTTCTGATCAGCGCTTCCTCCCTTCGGCCACCGGGCCGTTTTCCCTCCAGAAGGGCGCGTGCGCGACCGCGCGCCGCCCCGACCTCTGGTCCTTGACCTCGACCACGAGCTCGTAGCGCCCCTCGTCGAGCACGTCGATATCGATCGCGATCGTCTCGTTGTCGTCGTGCGCGCGTCCCTCCCGCCGGAAGGTCTGCGAGATGACGGCCTCCTCGTCCTCGCCGAAGCCCGCCCACTCGGCCGCCCTTCGCCCCCAGTCTACCCAGGCCGGGTCCGATTCCGTGCGCGCGGGGTAGATGGCGTAGCGAAGGTCGTACGAAGATGCGCGCGTCGCGCCGTCGGTGGCGAGCGCCAGGTTGTAGATCTCCAGGTAGGCGCGCAGGCGCTCGCCGTCCGCGTATTGCCTCTCGACGTTGGGACGCAGGCGGCGCCCGGCGCGCTCGATCGCCGTGGCGCTCGCGGCGTCGTCCGTCGCGGGCGCTTCTTCGCGGTACAGGAGCACGTCGCTCACGCACAGCCCGTCGCCCACGAAGCGCAGCGCGCTGCCGTCCCGGCGCGCGGCCGCGCGCGCCAGGCCGAACTGGTCCTCGAAGGCCATGGCCAGGTGGTACCGGTCGCAGGGAACGCGCAGGCGGCGCACGACCTCGAACGCGCGTCCGCGGGCGGACCGTGACTCGTGCACGTCCGACACGCGCACGCTGTCGGAGATCGTCCCCTCGCGCGCCCACACCGCGTCGAAGTACGCCGCGCGCACGTAGAAGTGGTCCACCTTGGAGAGATCGACGATGTCGCGCATGGCCTCGGCGTCGATCGCCATCGCGAGGTAGATGGAGCCCGTCATGTCGTCTTCTCGAAACGCGTAGGCGTCCAGGAACGCGGGAACGTCGGCGGCGTCCGGCGGCAGCGTGGTCGACGCGGGGGAGTGCCGCATGAAGTGCAGCGTGATGTCCTCGTCGTAGGGGATGCGCGGGTTGCCGTTGAGATACTCGTCGACGAATGCGATCTGGTGGAACATGCCGCCGGTGACGAACGACCACGTCTCGACCTTCCCGTCGATGAACCCAACGCCCATGGTGTAGTCGATGTCGATGGGGCGGCCGAAGCGTACGAAGGCCTCGCCGCGATCGGTTTCCCACCCGCGCTTGCCGGTCGGCTCGTTGGAGTACAGACAATCGGCCACGAACAGACGATACACGTGCTCGAGTGCACGTTGATTGACCGCGGTCGTGGGGTCGGGGTCGGCGACGAGCCACAGGCCGCGCTGGAAGTCGTCGCGCACCTGGGCGGTCGCGTCCCGGTAGCGCACGTCGTCGTGGGCCCCGAGCACGTGCGTCAGCGATGCGTACACCGCGCGCGTGGTGTCGTCCATCAGCGCGAAGGCGTCCGCGTAGTCGCGCGCGCACTCTTCGTAGCGCGCGGCCTCGAACGCGAGTGATCCGCGCAGGAGTCGAAACTCGGGGCGCGCCGGGAAGCGCGCGACCAGGGAGTCGCATTCGTCGGCGATGCGCTCGCCGAGCGCGTAGCCGGCGATCGACATGCGCAACGCGATCTCGGCGTTGGCGGGGTCGCACGCGCACGCGGCGCGGAACTCGCGGCGCGCTACCGCCAGATCGTCCCGGTACTCGTTCATGCGCTTCCAGTTCTGGTAGTGGTACAGCCCGAGCAGGGTGCGCGCGTCGCACCGGGAAGGGTCGCGCTCGAGCACCTTGCGCAAACTGCGGACCGCGTCGGGGTAGAAGCCTTGTGCGAAGTTCGTCTTGGCGAGTTCCATGACGACGTCGAGGTCGTCGGGGTGGCGCGAGCGCGCCGTCTCGAGCACGCCTTGTGACAGGAGTCGCCCGTGGATGGTGCCGCGCTCGCGGTAGGGCCACCTCACGCTCATCGAACAGTGTACTCCCTGAAAGATCTGATCGATGAGAGCGAAAATAGTTCACTCATTATGCAAGGCTCAATAGAAGGTGACTTCGTCTATTGACAAGAGGGGGCCTCATAGCTGTTAGGCGGGAATTGGTGCAACTGGGGCGTTTCATGATGGATAGACTGTGAGTAGATAATGAACTTGAAGGGATTGAACTCCTGGTATTTCTCTTTTAGTTTCAGGAATGCAAGCTCCTTGCGTATTCCGGCCCAAATCGATCACTGATTCCGATTGAAACCGATCACTGATTCCGATTGAAACCGATCACCGATTCCGGTGAAAATCGATCAGTGATTC
>JAKEHA010000033.1 GCA_022615275.1 Candidatus Latescibacterota bacterium | reverse complement strand
GCCCACGAACACGTAGTCCAGCTTCTCCTCGAAGTAGACGCCGGCGGGCCCCGACACGGTGAGATTGACGGTGTGCGGACCAGGGACGCTGTACACGTGCGACGGATTCTGTTCGTCGCTGGTGGAGCCGTCGCCGAATCGCCACAACCACGCGGTGGCGCCGCTCACGTTGGATTCATCGGTGAACTGGACCACCAGGGGCGGCGAGCCCGTCCGGATATCGGCGGTGAAGTTCGCGCGCGGTATCTCGAACACGCGCAGCTCACCGACGGAAATGAAGTCGGCGCTTCCACCCGGTACGCCCACCACCCGCACTCCCGTGCCCGACTGCGCGTTGAACGTCAGCGTGTAGGTGTCGAAGCTCATCCCGTCGTTGCCGCGGTAGGGAGGTACCACCTGCAGATTCATGACCGGCAGCCACGTGGAACCGTCGAGCACTTCGACGCCGATGTCGTCGAACCAGCCGCCGGTGCCGAAGTGGATTCCCTCCTGGAAAACGAGCTTGGAGATGTAGCGCGTGTCGGGGAACGAATAGCCGATCCAGTCCAGCGCGCGCGGGGCGCCGCCGTCGAAGGTGTCGTATTGCTGCAACGGATCGTTGCTCCCCGAGAGCGGGAAGACGCCGTCGTGGATCACGGAGAGGCTCGGGTTGCCGCTCCCGGTGGGAGCGGTGACGAGGGCCGTCGGCGTGCCGTCGCCCGTGATGTCGGTCTCGCCGTCGCGCGCCAGCACGACATAGTGCGTGGTGGTGTCGACCAGGCTTCCGTCGCTCACCAGCATGTCGACGCGGAGCAGGTTGACCTCGTGGGGAAGCCCGTGCTCGGCGACTTCGAAGAATGAAAGGGACCCGTCGGCCTCGAAGAACTCCGGGTGGGTGTGGAGATTGTGGACCTGGCTCACGATCCAGTGGAACGTGAGTTCCTCGGACGGGGTGTCGGCGTCCGTCGCCTCGCCCCACAAGACCACCAACTCGCCCGCCGCCGCAATCGACCCGTTCACCGGATACACGATGGTGCCGTCGGGGGGCGTGTTGCCCGCCGTGATCGTGAAGGTCAAGGTAGCGGTCGCGCCGAACGTGTCGCTGACCGTCAAGCGTGCGAGGTACTCGCCTTCGGTGTCATAGACGTGCGACGTCACGGCCTGGGTGGAGGTCTGCCCGTCGCCGAACTCCCACAGGAACGTGATCGGGTTGCCGTCCGGATCGGACGACGCGCTGGCGTCGAACTGCACCTCGAGCGGCAGCGGGCCGAACAGCGGAGACACGGTCGCGCTGGCCAGGGGCGGGTTGTTGGTGTCGCCGGAGGTGTGGCGCAGGCGCATCACCGATCCGGTGAAGATGTTGACGTAATATAGGTACTGGTCCACCGCGTTGTAGCCGATATCGACGAGACCGCCCAGCGACGACCCGAAGTTGGCCTGCGAGACGAACTGGTCGTTGGCGTTGACGGTCAGCGCCTTGAGGAATTGCCCGGTGTAGTCGCCGTAGAAAAAGACGCCCTGGTACTGGGCCGGGTACTTCGCGCCCATGTAGAATGCGCCGCCGATGGCGGTGGCACCGGTTACGCCGGACGGAAACGAGTTGTTGCCGTTGCTGTGGTGCCAGTACGTGAGCGGGTGCGTGAGCGGGCCCGGGTTGGCGGACGTCCCGATGGTCGAGCACCCGTGGTGCGGCGGCTGCGGTCCGTTCTGGTACTGGCCCTGCGCGTTGGGTCCTTCGCGGCACGGCCAGCCGAAGTTCTCGCCACCACCCGCGCGCGATACGTTGAGCTCTTCGTACAGGTTCCAGCCCACGTCGCCGATGTAGATCGATCCCGGGTCGCCGTCGGCGGGGTTGGTGCTGCCGTTGGGTCGCACGCCGAACCGGTACGGGTTGCGCAGGCCGTATGCCCACACCTTCGACTGCACGTCGGCGGGGTTGCCGGTGTAATACGGGTTCGACGAGAGCCCCAGGCCGGTGGCGCGGTCGACGCGCAAGATCTTGCCCGACATACTGCCGATCCACTGCGACCGATACGCGCCGATGTCTTCGATGTCGGGGAACTTGCCGGCCCCGAAGCAGTCCTCGTAGAGGCCGCCAGCGTCGACTTCGTTGTAACTGGCGCCGTCGCCGGCGGCGATCAGGAGCGTGCCGTCCGTGCCCATGCGCAAGGCACCCGGTGCGTGCGAGAAGTAGCACGCGGGAATGCCGGTGGCGTAGGTCCCGCCGATCAAGACCGTGCGCGAGTTCAAGTCGGCGGCGTTGGGGTCGGAAAGGCTCGCCTGGTAGCGAACCAATCGCCCCGGTACGTCGGTGCGCTGATTGTCGCCGCCGTTGTTCCAATCGAACGTGTACAGAAAGTAGATGTAGCGCGTGTTCGCGTAGTCGGGGTCGAGTACCATCCCGAGCAAGCCGCGATCATGGTGATCGAGCACGTCCCACGACAGATCGATGAACGGAGTCCCCAGCTTGAGGCCGTTCTCAATGATGTACACGACACCGCTCTTCTCCCCGACGAAGATGCGGCCGTCGGGCGCGAAGGCGAGTGTGGTGGGCACGTCGAAGGTGGCGCCCGAGGCCGCGTTCTCCACGTAGAATCCGCTCGGGAGCGTCTGCGCGCGAGTCGACGGGGGAGCGGGCAAGGGCGCGACGAGGCTCGCCGCGAGAAGCGCGACGGAGGCCCGCGCGAAGCGAGCATCCGGGATACGAAGATGGACGATCATGGGTGTTTGGCTTGAACCGCCTCGGCCGGGGCAGAGGCTGATCCACCAATGCAAGGGCAACGCCCGTGCCACGCACAACCACAGTGCAAACACGCGACTTGTGGGGTTTTCCGGCGGTCTTTCTGGGGAGTCTGCCCCGGCCCAAACGCGGTTTTTCCCAAGTTGACGACCGCGGGCGGCCCCGCCTTCCTCGGCGCTGCCGCGCCGACGGCGGCGTTTCCTGGTTGCGACCGGCGGGGCACTGACGTAAGATTCCGTGCGACTACACGCCGCGGTCACGCTGCCCGTTTCGTTGCGGGCGTCGGCGCCGCGGCGTCGTCGCACAAGGGGACCTTCGTGGACACGATGAGCGAACGCAAACCGGTCAGGGCCAATCTCATGGACGTGCGGGTGATACTCGAAGCCTGCCCGCCGCCCTTGGCCGACCGCGACAAAGCCTACGCGGTGCTGCGCCAGAGCTTCGCGTGCTACAACTCGTTCCACGCCGTCAGCGTTCCTGACCTCCAGGACGAGGGCGAGTTCCTGCGCGAACGCGCGCGCGTTCCCAACGAGGAGTTCGCGCGCTGGGTGCGCGAGCTGACCGAGAAGCCACTGAGCTTGTACAAGGTGGTGGTCGGGTGTTCGCGCCCCCAAATGGAGGAATGGCTCGCGCGCGCGGCCGCCATCGGGTGCCGCGACATCTTCGTGGTGGGGGGCGACTCCAGCGCCAAGCAGTACCCGCCCGACGGGCTCGACGTCGGCACCGCCGCCGAGCTGGCCGGGGAGCGCGGGTTCAACTGCGGCGGCATCATCATTCCGACCCGGCGCGCGCAGTTCGTCGCGCGGCCGGCCTCCGAGGACGAAGTCGATCGGGTGCTGGGCAAGATCCACGGCCACGGCATCCGTTTCTTCTCGACGCAGATCCTCTACGAGAGCGAGTGGATGTGCAGCCTGTTGCTCGACCTGGTGCGACGGCTCGACAAGGACGGGATGCCGAAGATCTTCCTGACCTTCTCGCCTTTCGTGGTTCCGGAAGACATTCACTTCGCGAAGAAGACGCTCGGCGTGTTCATCCCGGCCGACGTCGAGCGCATGCTCAAGGGCGCGCGCAGCATGCGTGAGGCCTCGATCTCGGCGCTGATCGGCGTGTGGGAGCGGCTCTCCTCGTTCGCGGGCCAGATCGGGTTCCCGGCCGACCGTCTGGGCGTCAACGTCGAGTACCTGGATTCGCGCAACCCGCGTTCGGTCGATGCATCCTTCGAGCTGGCCGAAGAGTTCGGGCGCATCTTTCGCAAGTCGACTCCCTAGCCAGTTGTCACGCCTCGCGTCAGCGGATTCCACCGGGTGCCGCAGTTGAGCGCACGCGACGAAATCGTTTCCGTCGACGTGTGGCCGGTCGACGTTCCCCTCGACGATCCCTTCGTCATATCGCGCGGACGTTTGTCCGCCGCGGAGTGCGCCTTCGTGCGCGTGTGTGTGTCCGGGGGCGAGGTCGGATACGGCGAGATCGCGCCGTTCGCCGCGCTGACCGGCGAGACGCGCGATGCGTCCATGGCGGACGCGCGCCGGCTGGCGGCGTCTCTCGTAGGGCGCCGCGTTTCCGAATGGCGCGAGTTGTCCGAGGCCCTCGAGGCGATGGCGCCCGGTTCTCCCGCGGCGCGCACGGGGCTGGAGTGCGCGCTGGTCGACGCACTCGCGCGCTCGCGCGGGACGCCGCTCCACGCGCTGTGGTCGCAGATCGACGGCGCCCGCCCAGACGTGCGCGTGCGCGAGACCGACGTCACGCTCCCCATGCTCGACGACGCGCGGGTCGAAGCGCTCGCACAGGGCTGGTACCAGCGCGGCTTTCGCGTCCTCAAGCTGAAGGTGGGGAACCCCGACGTCGACAAGGACCTCGCGCGCGTCGAATCGCTGGCGCGCCGCCATCCCGACGTGTCGTTCGTGCTCGACGCCAATCAGGGGTACGACCGCGCGCAGGCGCGCGCCTTCGTCGAGCGACTGCGCGCGTGGCCCGCTCGCGTGCGCCTCTTCGAGCAGCCGGTTGCGCGCGACGACTTCGCCGGGATGGCGGAGCTACGAGCACTCGCGATTGTCCCGATCGCCGCCGACGAGTCGGTGTTTACGCTCGCAGACGCGCGCCGCGTCATCGAGGCCGGAGCCGCCGACGTGGTGAATCTCAAGATCATGAAGTCCGGGCTCGTGCGGACCATCGAGATCGCTCGCGCGGTGCGGGCCGCGGGGCTGGGCCTGATGATCGGCGGGATGATGGAGACGCGCCTGGCCATGGGGGTGTCGCTCTCGCTGGTGCTGGGTTTGGGCGGCATCGACCACCTCGACCTCGACACGCCGCTCCTGATGTCGGACGACCCCTGGGTCGGCGGCTACACCTACGACGGCCCGCGCCTGATCCCATCCACCCAACCCGGATTGGGGACGCAGCCGAAGTCGGCTTAGGCTCGTTCCGAGGCTTCCCGACGCGAACTTCCGCGGCGAGCCATGCTTCCCATCGGGCGCGAGCGCAGACCGAGAGCGGAGGGAAGGCCTCGGTGGCGAGCCCAGGCATTTTTCGGGGTTGCGCTGCGACCGCTCGCGGGGGTAGCATTCGCGGTCGTTTCTCGACCGCACCCGTCCCCGAGCGAAACTCTCGGGGACAGCGCTTGTATAACCGTCCAAATTTTCGCGTTCCGACGTCGAACCGTCGCCCAAGGAGTCAGACATGGCGGAAGTGACGCGTCGCATCATGATCGAAGCGAAGGGCCTGTCGAAGTACTACGGGCCGTTCGTCGCCATCAAGGATGTTTCATTCTCCATTCCCGAGGGTCAGATCGTCTCCTTCCTCGGGCCCAACGGGGCCGGGAAGTCGACGACCATGAAGATCCTGGCCGGCTATCTCGCGGCCAGCCAAGGCACGGCGCACGTCGCGGGCTTCGATATGACCGTCGAGCGCCTGTCGGGAGCGCGTCACCTGGGGTACCTGCCCGAAAACGGACCGCTCTACAACGACATGACGCCGATCGACCTGCTGATGTTTTTCGGCGAGGCGCGCCAGCTCGACCCCGCACGCCTGAAGAACCGAGTCGGCATCGTGGTCGAGCAGTGTGCGCTGCAGGCCGTGCTGGAGAAACCCATCGGGAAGCTCTCGCGCGGGTACCGCCAGCGTGTGGGCCTGGCGCAGGCGCTCTTGCACGACCCGGCCGTCCTTATAATGGACGAACCCACCGCGGGGTTGGATCCCAACCAAATTCGCGACTTCCGCGAGAACATCAAGATCCTGGGAAAGACCAAGACCATTCTCATCTCGACGCACATCCTGCAGGAGGTCGAGGCGGTCGCCGACCGCGTGATCTTGATTCACGACGGACGCGTCCTCTTCGACGGTACGCCGTACGCGCTGCGCGAAGGCGGCTCGCTCGAGCAGACGTTCTATCGGCTCACCGGCGCCGACGGCCGCGCCGCGCGGAGGTAACCCGAACCCATGAAGCAGATCAATTGGGCGGTGGTGAAGGCGATTGTCCGGCGCGACCTTCGCCTGTATTTCTCGAATCCGACCGGCTACGTCTTCATCACGCTGTTCATCTTCTTGAGCGCGGCAGCCGCGTTCTGGCAGGACCGCTTCTTTCTGAACAACCTCGCCAATCTGGCGCAGCTCAACGCGGTGTTTCCGTATCTTCTCCTGTTCTTCGTGCCCGCCATCACGATGGGCGTGTGGTCGGAGGAGCGCAAGCAGGGAACCGAAGAGCTGCTGCTGACGCTCCCCGCCACCGACTTGGAGATCGTGCTCGGGAAGTACCTTTCCACGCTCGGCGTGTTCACCGGCGCCGTGCTCTTGTCCATGAGCCACCTCGTCGTGCTGTTCTGGCTGGGCCGGCCCGACATCGGGTTGATGCTCGGCAACTACTTCGGCTACTGGTTGATAGGCGCCGCGTTCATCTCGGTCGGCATGCTGGCATCGCGCCTGAGTGCGAATATCACCGTCGCATTCATCTTGGGTGCGGTCTTCTGCGCGTTCTTCGTGTACGTCGAGCGCATCCTGGGCGTGTTCGGCGGCGGCGCCCAGGCGCTGGGGGCGAAGCTCGCGGTGTTCGAACCCTTCGGCGACTTCGCGCGCGGTGTGGTGAGCCTCTCCGGGATCCTCTATTTCCTCGGCATCATCGTCGTGATGCTGTACCTCAACGTGGCCCTGGTCGGGAAGCGCCACTGGCCGCCCACCGTCGACGGCCACAAGATGAGCTTCCACTACGGCATTCGCACCGCCGCCATCGCGATCGGATTCGTGAGTCTGTTCACTCTGGTCTCGCGCGCGGGCGCGCGCGTCGACGTCACCGCCGAGCGCCTGCACTCGCTGTCGCAGCGCAGCCGCGATCTGGTCAAGGAGATCGACGGTGACCGCCCGGTCTTCATCCAGGCCTTCGTCAGCCGGGACGTGCCGCGCGCGTACGTGCAAGCGCGCGAGAACCTGCTCGGGTTCCTGCGCGAGTTCGACGCCATCGGCGGCGACAAGGTCCACCTGGTCATCCACGAGACCCAGCCGTACAGCCAGGAAGCGCGCGACGCGCGCGAGAAGTTCGGCATCCAGCCCATGGACGTGCCCGAGCTGGCGGGTTCGCAGGCGAACGTGCGCAAGGTCTTCATGGGGGTGGCGTTCACCTGCGGCGGCGCCGAGGACGTCATTCCGTTCTTCGACCGCGGGCTGCCCACCGAGTACGAGATCGCGCGCTCGATTCGGGTCGTCGCGCGCACCCAGCGCAAGAAGGTGGGAGTCGTGACCACGCAGGTGCGCCTGTTCGGCGGGCTCGACTTCAACACGTTCCAGAGCACGCCGGCATGGCCCGTGGTGGCGGAGCTCAAGAAGCAGTACGACGTCGTGCAGATCTCCGCCCAGGACTCGATTCAAGAGCACGTCGACGCGCTCGTGATCGTGCTGCCGTCGTCGTTGTCGCAAGAGGAGATGAACCACGTGCAGGACGTGATCGAGCGCGGGACACCCACGCTCTTGATCGACGACCCGCTGCCCGTGTTCGACGTGGGCCTGTCGCCGTCCGAAGAGAGCGGTTCCAACGTCAATCCGTTCATGCGCAACCGCGGCCCCCAGCCCAAACCCAAAGGCGGCATCAACACGTTCCTGGGCGCGTTCGGCATCCTGTGGAACAAGACGCAGATCGTGTGGGACCGCTACAACCCGCACCCGGAGCTGGCCAACCTCCCGCCCGAGGTGGTCTTCGTGGGACGGGGCAACGCCAACCCCCAGTCGTTCAACGACACGTTCACGGCGTCGAATGGACTGCAGGAAGTCGTGTTCCTGTTCCCGGGCACGATCGCCAAGGAGACGGGGTCGCCGTTCGGCTTCGAGCCCCTGTTGCGCTCGAGTCAAACCGCGGGCACCATCGACTACAACCAGGTCGTGCAGAAGAGCTTCTTCGGGATGGGGATCGTGCCCTATGGCGGACCCCGCTATACCACCGGGACCGATTATCCGGTCGCGGTGCGTATCGCCGGCCAGAGCGTGGAGGAGGGCGACACCACGCACGCCAACCTCATCTTCGTCGCCGACGTCGATTTCATTTCGGACCAGTTCTTCGAAATCCGCCGGCGCGGGATGGAGAACCTGGACCTGGACAACGTGTCGTTCTTCTTGAATTGCATCGACGTGCTCTCGGGCGACGAGTCGTTCGTCGAGCTGCGCCGCCGCCGCGTTCAGCACCGGACGCTGACCACCGTGGAGGCGCGCACGCGCGCGTTCGCCGAACGGCGCGCGATCGAAGAGCAACAGGCGACGGCCGACGCGCAGACCGCGCTCGCGGAAGCGCAGCAGCGACTGGACGCCAAGGTGGCCGAGGTGCAGGGCCGCAGCGACCTCGATGCCACCACCAAGCAGATCATGGCGCGGAACCTCCAGGAAGCAGAGTCGCGCCGTTTCGAGGCTGCCCGGGCGACCATCGAGGCCGCCCGCGACGCCAAGATCGACGCCAGCAAGGAGGAGATGGAATCGCAGGTGCGCCGGATCCAGAGCGGCATCAAGACCCTCGCCGGCCTCTTGCCGCCGATTCCCGTGTTCGTGCTGGGCATTCTCGTTTTCATGCGACGACAGCGGCGCGAGCGCGAGGGAGCAGCAGCCGCGCGTCGTCTGCGCGATTAGCCGACGGAGACCCACGATGACCGAGATGCGCAAGACGTTGACGTTCGCGGGAGCCGCGGTGGCCCTCGCGGTGCTGGCGGTGGCGACGACGCCGCGTCAGAAGGCACCCGACGAGTTCTTCGACCAGGGTGAAGCGTTCTTCCCCGATTTCACGGATCCCAACTCGGCGCGCACGCTGGAGGTGGTCACGTGGGACGAGACGACGGGCAGCGCGGTCCCGTTCAAGGTGACCTACCAGGGTGGCCGCTGGACGATTCCGTCGCACCACGGTTATCCGGCGGACGGCAAGGACCGCCTGGCCAAGACCGCGGCCGGCGTCATCGGCGTCACCAAGGACGATTTCCGCACCGACAACGCCGCCGATTACGAAGCGTGCGGCGTCGTCGATCCGCTGGACACGGCCAATCCCAGCGCCAGCGGTCGCGGCCAGCGCGTGACCATCAAGGGTGACAACGACGTCGTGCTCGCCGATTTGATCGTCGGCAAGTCGTTCGAGGGGCGCGAGGGGTTCCGTCTGGTGCGCGTGCCCGGCGAGAAGCGCGTGTACGGCGCGCGCATCAACCTCGAGGTGTCGACCAAGTTCAAGGATTGGATCGAGCCCGACCTGATGATGATCGACAAGGAAGAGATCGACCGCTTGATCCTGAAGGACTACTCGATCGACGAAACCACCGGAAAACTGGACGTCCGCGACGAAGTCACGGTGAGCAAGGCCGGCGACTCGTGGACGATGACCAAGACGCCCGCGGGCAAAGAAATCGACACGTACAAGGTCGGCAACCTGGTGAACGCGATCGACCAGCTTTCGATCGAAGGAGTGCGCCCCAAGCCGGACGGCCTCTCCGGGTCGCTGGGGCGCTCGAGCGGCGGGGTGTCGATCTCGCAGAGCGACATGATCTCGCTCCAGGACCACGGATTCTACTTCGCACGCGACGGCCGTCTGGTGTCGAACGAGGGCGAGCTGCAGACGCGCACGTCGGACGGGGTGACCTACACGCTGCGCTTCGGAGAGGTCGTCGTCGGACAGGGGCTGGCCGTGACCGCGGGGGCCGCGGGCGGCGCGCAGGAAGGAGCGACGGGAGAGAATCGCTATCTCATGATCACGGCCACGTTCGACCGCGCGCTCTTTCCCGAGCCGGCCAAGGCGAGCAACCGGTCGTTCGAGAACAAACCCGACAGCGTGCTGACGCTCGACGAGCGCAAGCAGAAGGACATCGACGCGGCGCACGCGCGCTGGCTCGCGCGCGTCGAAGGGGGACAGAAGCGTGCCGACGAGCTCAACGCGCGCTTCGCGAAGTGGTACTACGTGATCTCGTCGGACAGTTACGACAACCTGCGCCTGCGCCGCGCGGACCTCGTGCGCGACAAGCCGAAGCAGGGTTAGTTTGTAGGCTTGCATCGCGCACAAGTAAGCAAAAGGCTCCGGTCGATGGACCGGAGCCTTTCGCTTTCGAACAATCAAGTGATGCTAGAAGCCGAGTTCCTTCTTGCGCGCTTGCGCGGTCGGCACGCGCCTGCAACTCGTCAACTCCGAATACTCGAACGAGTGGCGCGAAATCGTCGGCGTAATCGGCGACGTGCGCTAGTCCGGTCTGGACGATCCGGGCGAAGCCGCGATTTACACGCCGTTCGCTCAGACGCCGTTTC
>JAKEHA010000223.1 GCA_022615275.1 Candidatus Latescibacterota bacterium | reverse complement strand
GAGCTGCGTGCCCGGCTCGCCGATCGACTGGGCTGCGATGACGCCCACCGCTTCGCCCTTTTCCACCAGGCGCCCGGTGGCGAGGTTGGTTCCGTAGCACAACGCGCACACGCCGCGCTTGGCTTCGCACGTCAGCACGCTTCGAATCTTGACGTGCTCGACGCCGCGATCCTCGATCAACGCGGAAAGATCCCACGTCAGCATCTCGTTGGCTTCGACGATGATGTCCCCGGTGATGGGATCGAGGACGTCGTCGACGGTGACGCGGCCGCGAATGCGGTCGGACAACGACTCGATGATTTCTTCGCCTTCCTTGAGCGCGGCGATGTCGATGCCCATGATGGTGCCGCAATCGGGCACCGTGACGATGACGTCCTGGGCCACGTCGACGAGACGGCGCGTGAGATATCCGGCGTCCGCGGTTTTCAACGCGGTGTCCGCCAGCCCCTTGCGAGCGCCGTGCGTCGAGATGAAGTACTGCAGCACCGACAAGCCTTCCAAGAAGTTCGCGACGATCGGCATCTCGATGATTTCGCCGATCTGCCCGGTGATCTTCTTCTGGGGCTTGGCCATCAGGCCTCGCATGCCCGCGAGCTGGCGCACCTGGTCCTTGCTACCCCGCGACCCCGAGTCCGACATCATGAAGATGGGGTTGAAGCCGTCGCGGTCCTTGCGCAGCGCTTCCATCATCAGTTCGCCGACTTCGTTGGTGGCGCGCGTCCAGGTGTCGATGACCTTGTTGTAGCGCTCCCCGTCGGTGATGTCGCCCTCTTCGTACTGCTTGACGATGTGGGCCACGTCCTTGGTGGCGCGCGCGATCACCGCCGGCTTGCCCGGCGGAACCACGAGGTCGTCCATGCCGACGGTGAGCCCGCTCTTGGTCGCGAAGCCGAAGCCCGCGTCCTTCAAGTCGTCGAGGAAGCCGATCGTCTTCTCGAGCCCGAGGCGGTCGAAGGCCTCCGCGATCAGCGCGGCCAAGCCCTTCTTGTCGAGCACGTCGTTCTTGTAGCGCAGCTCTTCCGGAATAATGCGATTGAAGAGCACGCGGCCGACCGTGGTCTCGACGAGCTTGCCTTCCCAGCGCAAACGAATGCGCGCGTGCAGATCGACGCGGTTGGCCTGGTGCGCGAGGACGACTTCGTCCATCGAGTAGAAGGCCTTGCCTTCGCCGCGCGCGCCGCTCTTGGCCATGGTGAGGAAGTACGCCCCGATCACCATGTCCTGCGACGCCACCGCCAGCGGCTTGCCGTTGGCGGGCGAAAGAATGTTGTGCGCGGAGAGCATCAGCGTGCGCGCCTCGAGCTGGGCCTCGTACGACAGCGGCACGTGCACGGCCATCTGGTCGCCGTCGAAGTCCGCGTTGAAGGCGGCACACACCAACGGGTGCAGACGAATGGCCTTGCCCTCGACCAGCACCGGCTGGAAGGCCTGGATGCCGAGTCGGTGCAGCGTCGGGGCGCGGTTCAAGAGCACCGGGTGCTCCTGGATGATCTCTTCGAGGATGTCCCAGACCTCGGGCGACTCTTGTTCGACGAGCTTCTTCGCACTCTTCACGGTCTGGACGTAGTTCTTCTCTTCGAGCTTGCGAATGATGAAGGGCTTGAACAATTCGAGCGCCATGCTCTTGGGTAGCCCACACTCGTAGATCTTCAATTCCGGACCGACCACGATCACGGAACGACCCGAGTAGTCCACGCGCTTGCCGAGCAGGTTCTGACGGAAGCGCCCCTGCTTGCCCTTGAGCATGTCGGAGAGGCTCTTCAGCGGCCGGTTGCCCTGGCCGCGGACGGCACGCGAGCGGCGTCCGTTGTCGAACAGCGCGTCGACCGCTTCCTGCAGCATGCGCTTCTCGTTGCGCAGAATGACTTCGGGCGCCTTGATCTCGATCAGCTTCTTCAACCGGTTGTTACGATTGATGACGCGGCGATAGAGGTCGTTCAAGTCCGAGGTCGCGAAGCGGCCGCCCTCGAGCGGCACCAGCGGGCGCAACTCGGGCGGTAGCACCGGGATCACGTCCATGATCATCCAGTCGGGACGGTTCTCGGACGAGCGGAACGCCTCGACCACCTTCAAGCGCTTGAGCTGGTCCTTCTTGCGCTGGGTCGAGGTCTCGGTCGCGATGCGCGTGCGCAGGTACTTCGACAGCTCGTTGAGCTCGATGCGCTTCAAGAGCTCCTTGATCGCGTCCGCACCCATCTTGGCGACGAACTGGAAGTTCTGCTCCTCGAGTTCGAGGTAGCGATCTTCGGATAGCAGCTGCTTCTCCTGCACGGGTGCCGTGCCCGGATCGATGACGATGAACGACTCGTAGTAGAGCACGCGCTCCAGGTCGCGGATCGTCATGTCGAGCAGGTGCCCGATGCGGCTGGGCAGCCCCTTGAAGAACCAGATGTGCGACACCGGTACCGCGAGCTCGATATGACCCAGGCGCTCGCGGCGCACGTTGGCGCGCGTCACTTCCACGCCGCAGCGGTCGCAGATGACGCCGCGGTAGCGGATGCGCTTGTACTTGCCGCAGCTACACTCCCAGTCCTTCACCGGGCCGAAGATGCGCTCGCAGAACAAGCCGTCCTTTTCCGGTTTGAACGACCGATAGTTGATCGTCTCCGGCTTGGTGACTTCGCCGTAGCTCCACTCACGGATGCGCTCGGGCGAAGCCAGCATGATTCGGATCGACTTGAAATCCGTGGGCTTCTTGCGTTCCTTCTCCAGGTTGATGAACACCTGAGTTCTCCTTCTCCAACGGCGAAACAGCCGCCGGTTGGGTTAGTTTCTCTCGAGTTCGATGTCCAGGCCCAGGCTCTGGAGCTCTTTAATGAGCACGTTGAACGACTCGGGGATGCCCGGCTCGGGCGGATTCTCGCCCTTGACGATGGCCTCGTAGATCTTGGCGCGCCCCTGAATGTCATCCGACTTCACCGTCAACAATTCTTGCAGGCAGAAGGCGGCGCCGTACGCTTCCAGCGCCCACACTTCCATTTCGCCGAATCGCTGGCCGCCGAATTGCGCCTTGCCACCCAACGGCTGCTGCGTGACCAAGCTGTAGGGGCCAATGGAGCGGGCGTGGATCTTGTCGTCGACAAGATGGTGAAGCTTCAGCATGTAGATGTAGCCCACCGTC
>JAKEHA010000222.1 GCA_022615275.1 Candidatus Latescibacterota bacterium | reverse complement strand
GATCTCTCGCGGATACCTTGCGCAAAGCGTTGAACAAGAGCGGCGGCTAGTCAGCGCGGCGAGAACGGCTACCAGTTCCCGGCGCCAAAACGCGGTCCACATTACTCCTCTTACTTCCACTACCGAGATGTCGCTCTCGTCGAGACGCCACGCGAAGTAAACGCACGTACCGTCGGTTGCGAGCGCGTAGGGGCCGATCTTGCCGTGCCGTCCCGTGAAGTCGGTCACTCGGCGACGAAACGCTCTCGACCGAAGCCCTTGAGTCGAAACCGCGGTGACGCGGTGCGGTGCGTTCCTCACGCAGGCCCTGGCGAGGCTCCGCGAGCGGAGGTCGCGGGGCGGCGGCCGGGAAACCCCTCCCGCCGTGGCTCCGGGGACTCTTGACCTATGGTATTTCATATGATATGAATTGACTGCATAACATATGAATGTCCGCAAACGACAACAGGCACACACACGACAGGCCATACTCGACGCGCTTGCTGACGTGATCGCCAACTCTGGCGCGACCGGATTCTCCGTCCAGGAAGTCGCCGATCGCGCCGGCGTGACCCATCGTACGGTCTACAATCATTTCCCCACGCGCGCGGCGCTCAACGACGGCTTCGCCGTGCACGTAGAAGAAGAGCTCGCGAAGCTCGCCGACCCACGGGGTGCGACCCTGAATCTCGCGAAGCTCGCGCCCGTCGTGGCCGAACTCTACCGGGTCGTCTCCCAGCGCGCGTCGCACGTCCGGGCATACGTCATGCTCATGATCGCGAGCCGCGCGCCGGCCAAGGTGACCCGCGACCGAACGGCGCAGTTCGAGCGGCTCGTCGAGGACGAGGCGGGGCCGCTGCCGGCGGGCGCCGCGCGGCTGGTGACCGCGTCCTTACGCATGTTCGTTTCCTCCACCGCATGGCACCTGCTGACCGAGCACCAGGGTCTTTCCACCGAGGAAGCGGCGCGCGCTGCGCAGTGGGCCACGAAGACCCTCTTGGCTGCAGTGGCGAACGGCGACTACCCACAACCAGGAGATAGAACGTGAGTCGAGCGATGACAACTGAGGACGAGCCTCGCGATGGGCGGCCACTTCCCCTCGACGCGGCGATCGATGCGCGGACCTGCGGCCACAAGGCGGCGACCCTCGCCGCACTGCGACAGTCCGGACACAAGGTCCCCGACGGCTTGGTGATTCCCGTTGGCGGAAGTTGCTCGGCGGAGGTGCTTCGCGACGCCCTCGAGCGCCTCGGCCCTGGCCCTTACGCAGTGCGCTCGTCGGGAGTCGCCGAAGATCTGGCGGAGGCGTCGTTCGCGGGCCAGTACCAGACTGTGCTCGGGGTCGACACCCTCGACGACGTGGTGGCAGCAGCGGAGCGCGTGCGCGAGTCGGGCACGACCGAGCAAGCTACGGCTTACCGCGCGCACGCGGACTGCGCCGAGGCGCCTCTCGCCGTCCTGGTGCAGCGACTCGTCGCGGCGCAGGCCGCGGGCGTGATGTTCTCCAGGAACCCCGTCACCGGCGATGACGAGGTCGTGATCGAAGCCGTGCGCGGTCTGGGCGACCGTCTCATGGCCGGCGAGGTCGACGGGGACCGTTGGGTTTGTCGCGGCGACGACGTCGAAGGCATCGTGGACTCGGGCACCATCGACGAATCCGTCGCGCGACGCCTGGCCGAGTTGGCGCGGGTCATCGCGCGTGAACGCGGCGCTCCGCAGGACATGGAGTGGGCGATCGCCGATGGCGAGCTCTACCTGTTGCAGGCGCGCCCCATCACCGGGCTGCCGGTTGCCCCCGAGCGCGACATACCGCCGGGCCGCTGGATGAAGGACACGAGCCACTTCGCCGGCCCGATGACCCCGATGGGCGCGACCGTCCTTCTGCCGGTGTACGAGTCAGCCTTCGCGCACACGTTTGCCGAGTTCGGCCTGCCGCTTCAGACGATTCGCCAGCGCGCCTTCGGCGGCGAGGTCTACACGCAAGATGCAGAGTTGGGCGGCAAACACGACCCGGCGGCACCGCCACCCTGGTGGGTGCTCTCCGTCGCGGTTCGGTTGGTGCCCGCGATGCGGCGCCGGATGAACGCAGCGAAAGCGGCCCTCCCCAAGCTCGAGGAATACCCTCGTCGTTGGGAGTGCTCGTGGCGCGACGAGTGCATGAGCCGCATCGACGAGTCGCGCTCGATCGATCTTGGCGTGTTGACGGACGCGGAGCTGATGGACGAGCTAGGGCGCCTGATAGACGACGTGCTCTTGCCCCACACGATCATCCACTTCCAGCTGACGATTCCGCACATGGTCGGCGTCCACGAGCTCAGGATCTGCTGCAAAGAGCTCATCGGGTGGGAAACACCGCAAACCATGGAGCTGCTCACCGGCTTGTCGGCCGCGACAACGAGAGCCACGCGCGAGATGGCTGCAATCGCCGCCGAGGTCGACGACGACGTGCTCGCGCAGGGTTTGGACGCGGTGCGCGCGACCGCCGCCGCACCACGCCTGGATGCTTGGTTACGGCGCTGGGGCCTTCGCACCATCGACCTTGATCCCAGTTCCCCAACGATCGCAGAGCGAGACGTACTCGTGCTGGGGCTGCTCAGGCAGGCTCGCATCCCGTCGGGCGAGGCATCTGGACGCGCGTTGGAGCAGAAGCGACAGGCAGCGATCGCCAGGGCTCGGGCCACGCTCGCTCCGTCCGAGCTCGAGCGTTTCGATGCCGCCCTGGCCTATGCCGAGACGGTGTACCCACAGCGCGACGACAACGTCGAGTATACCGAAGGGCTCCCCTGCGGGCTGGTTCGGCGCGTGTTGCTCGAGATCGGCGCCCGCCTCACCGCGGCGGGTACCCTGCACGCGCCCAGCGACGTCTCCTTTCTAAAGAGGGACGAGCTCGGTCCTGCCCTGGAAGGCTCGCTCCGCGGCGAGACGGCAGCGGCGCGCGTGAGCCGGCGACGAGCCGAGCGCGCTTGGATGCTCGCGCATCCGGGACCGCTCGTTTACGGGCCGCCCCCGGTTCCGGAGCCGGACGTGCGAGGCCT
>JAKEHA010000221.1 GCA_022615275.1 Candidatus Latescibacterota bacterium | reverse complement strand
GCCTTCGGGTGGTTGCCGTGTCTCATCTGGATCAGCCTGGGCGTGGTGCTGATCGGCGCCGTGCACGATTTCTCGACGCTGGCGGCGAGTGTCCGCCACGGCGCGCGCTCGATCGCGGAGATCGCGCGCGAACACCTGGGCACGCGCGCGGGACGCGCGTTGATGGTCTTCATCTGGATCGCGCTGGTGTACGTGATCGTCGCCTTCGCCGACATCACGGCCGCCACCTTCGTGGTGGGAAGCGACGAGCTGCGGCAGGGAGGTGTGACGTTCAACCCGGGCGGCGCGGTCGCCGCGGCGAGCGTCATGTACCTCGCCTTGTCGGTGATCCTCGGCCTCGTGCAGCGCTTCTCGAAACCGCCCTTGTGGCTCGCGACGGTGCTTTTCGTCCCCGCGACCTTCGCGGTCGCATGGGCGGGGACGCATCTCTCGCACGTGCTCGTGCTCGATCACAAGACCTGGGGCGTGTTGATTCTCGCGTACTGCGCGCTCGCGAGCGTGGTGCCGGTGTGGGCGCTCCTGCAACCGCGCGGGTATCTGGGCGGCTTCGTGCTCTACACCGCGCTCATCGTGGGCGTGATCGGTTTGTTGTTCGGCGGGTACGCGGTGCAGCAGCCCGCATTCAAGGGCTGGGACGTGGGCGGGATGACGGGCACGCTGTTTCCGTTCCTGTTCGTGACGATTGCGTGCGGCGCGTGCTCCGGTTTCCACGGGCTCGTGTGCTCGGGGACGACGTGCAAGCAAATCGAGAAGGAGTCGCACATCCGGCCCATCGGGTACGGGGCCATGCTGGCGGAAGGATTCGTGGCGCTGATCGCGCTCACCACCATCATGATCGCCGCACCCGGCGCCATCCAGGGCCTGGCACCGGGGACGATCTACGGCAACGGCATCGGGCAGTTCCTCACCATCGTGATCGGCGAAGACAAGCTCGCGTTCGCGGTTACCTTCGGAGCGATGGCATTCTCCACGTTCGTGTTCGACACGCTCGACGTGTCGATGCGCCTCGGGCGCTATCTCTTGCAGGAGCTGTTCGGGTGGCGCGGGCGCGCGGGCGCCTTCGTAGCCACCGTCGCGACGGTGGCGATCCCGTGCTACTTCATCGCATTCGGAGAGAGGGGGACGTGGTTGAAGTTCTGGACGCTCTTCGGTGCGTCGAACCAGCTGTTAGCGGCGCTCTCGCTGCTCGTCATTACGGTTTGGCTGCACCAGGCGCGCCAGCGCATCGCGTTCACGCTCCTGCCGATGCTGTTCGTTCTGACGATCACATTATGGTCGCTCGGGAAGCTGCTCATCGCCAACCTGCGCGCGGCCAACGGCGTCGACATCGCCTTTATCAATGCATTGGCCGCGGCCGCGTTGACGCTGCTCGCGCTCTTCCTGGTGGCCTCCGCGATCGTCAAAGTTCGCGACGAACGCAGGGCCGGCCGGGTTCCGCAACCTGCATGAAGTCAGTCCGCTGCGGCGTTCTCACGACTCGCTTCGCCCATACAGGATGAGGACTTCCGCTAATTTAATGTTTTGACACCCGGAGAGGAAGTGGCCTATATTGACAACAGGTAACCGGACGCGCACCGGTGCGCAAAGGAACCTTCGAAATTAATGTCGGGGCCTTGCTGAATGCAGGGCCCCGTTTTTGCTTAATGCGGAAATGAGACGACTATGGCTACCCACCCGAATCCCGCAGCCCCGGCCGCCAAGAGCCCCGCGTGGCTTGCCGCGGTGAAGAAATACCGCCGCCCGCACCACGGCCGCAGCGCATGGCAGCTCGTCAACACGCTCGGCCCGTACTTTTTGACCTGGTACTTGATGATTCGATCGCTCGAGGTGTCCTACTGGCTGACCCTCGCCTTGATCCCGATCGCGTCCGGCTTCCTGATTCGCTCCTTCATTATTTCACACGATTGCGGTCACGGCGCGTTCTTTCGCTCGCGTAAGGCGAACACCATCACGGGGACCATCACGGCGCTGCTCGCCTTCACGCCCTACGACCAGTGGCGCCACGAGCACGCGGTCCATCACGCGTCCGGCGGCGACCTCGATCACCGTGGCATCGGCGATATCTGGACCATGACGGTCGAAGAGTACTTGAAAGCCCCGCGCGCGCGGCGGCTTCGCTACCGGGTGCATCGCAGCCCGTGGGTGATGCTGACGATCGGGCCCTTGCTCCAATTCATGGTGCTGCAGCGCTTCGCGCGCCGGCCCATGACCAAGCGCGAGCACTGGAGCATTCACCAGACCAACGTGCTCATCTTCGCGGTCGCACTCGTGATGTGCCTGACGATTGGATGGAAGGCGTATCTGTTGATTCAATTGCCGACCATGTTCCTGGCCGGTGTGGCGGGCGTGTGGCTCTTCTACGTGCAGCACCAGTTCGAAGGCGTGCAATGGTCGCGTCACGAGCAGTGGGACTTCGCGACCGGGGCCGTCGACGGCAGCTCATTCTATAAGTTGCCGCGCGTGTTGCAGTGGATCACAGGCAGCATCGGCTACCACCACATCCACCACTTGAGCCCCAAAATACCCAACTACTATCTCGAGAAGTGTTACAAGGAGAACGAGATCTTCCAGGACGTGCAGCACATCACGCTGCGCTCGAGCCTGAAATCGCTCACGTTCCGCCTGTGGGACGAGGAGCTGCAGAAGCTCGTCGGCTACTCCGGCGTGAAAGCGTACCGCCAGCGCCACGGGCTGGCATAAGTCGCGACTTCCTCCCGAGTTCGGTGAGTTCCCGCCCGCGCGGCTTCATTCGGCATGCCGGTTGCCATGAAGGTCTACCACTGGCGCCAAAGCGTCTCAACCCGTACTATTCCGACCTGGACGATCTTCATGGAGGCCTCATGATTCGCGCTCGCATTGTATTGTGCATTCTTCTCATCACTGTGGCGGGCCCCGCGTTCGCCGCCAACTGGACCGAGAAGTCCATCGTGCGCGCCGGCTTCGGGTCCGGCCCCGACCAGTTCGGCTACGCCGGTATCCAGTCCAGCAAGAAGACCACTCGCCTCGTGAGCTGCTTCGCCGCGAGCCGCGACCACATCGCGGTCTTCGACCGCGTCAAGAAGGACGTCAAGCTCTTCACGGCCGCGGGCGTGTTCGAGCAGGCGATCCCGCTCGTGCTCAAAGGCGCCGGCGCGGACACCGTGCGCGCACGCGACATCGCGATCGAAGGCGATCGCCTGTACGTCCTGGTCGATGACCTACCCGCGGGCTCCAAGGAATTCCCGGCCTCGATGCGACTCGCCGTGTTCGATATCCCCGGTGCGACGTGCATCGACGTGCGCACCGTGAACACCGCGCCGCTCATTCCGCCCGGCAAGTCGCCCGCGCGCGGCACCGACGCGTTCTGCCTCCATCCCAACGGCGACTCGGTGTGGATCTTCGACACCATTCGCCAGATGAGCTTCGAGGTGGCGGGCACCGAAATCGGGAAGAAGCCGCGCTACGGCTGGGGAGGCGAGCGCATGGTGCGCACCGACGACAACGTGGGCGCGATCCTATTGATCGACGGCGAAGGCAAGCTGGTGCGACGCCTGCCGGAGTCCGGCGTCATCGCGGCCGTCACCGAGACCGGCGATGGATTCGCGGTCATGCAAAGCGCGGGCGGTGCGGACTGGGCGGTCGTGGTGTACAACGCCGCCGGCGATCGCTTGGGTGTGGCCCCGCGGCCCAATCGTGCGTGGCAGCCCTTCAAGGCACCGGTGATGGAGCGCAAATACGAATTGGCCGACACGCCCGCGGGTCCCGAACTCTACGAGATGTACGCCAACGCCGACGGGGTTCGCGTCGTACGCTGGTCGAAATAAGCGGCCGCAAGGCCGCTGGCGCGCAAGTCTTCGCCGCGTGGTATAATGGTGCACTAGACGGCGCACCAAGTAGACCATGCGAACCCGTAGCCCCATCCTGCTCTCGCTTCTAGCAAGCGCGCTGTGCGCTTCCTCCGCCCACGCCGACGGCGGTGCCACGAGTGCGACCGCCACCCTCATCACGTCGAACCCCTACGTCGATTCCGGGACCACGGTCGGCAAGGGCAACGACGCCCTCTTGGGCCCGTGCGGCTCGGGCGGTTCCGATACCGCCGAGGACGGCTGGTATCGTCTGCAACTGACCACACCCGCCGTCCTGGAAGTATGGATCACGTGCGGGCCGGGTGGCTACGACACGCGGATGGCCGTGTTCGACAGCACGCTGGCCATGATCGCGTGCAACGACGACGATCCCGGGTGCGGCTCGCCGTACTATCGCTCCCGCATTTCGAATCTCTCCGTCGGACCCGGGCGCTACTACATCGTCGTCGATGGGTACGCCGGCCAAGAGGGTCCCTACACGCTCAACCTCGCGTGGGTTCCGCCCTGCGAGGGCGATTCCGGTCCCGCCAACCCGACCGTCGTCGGCACCATCCCGTTCACCGAAGCCAGCACGACCGCCGGCACGTGCGACGACGTCCAAATCGAGTGCGAGCTCGGACCCGGCGGCTCCGCGCCGGACCGTTGGTACAGCGTCTCCCTCGACACCACGGTGCTGCTCGACGCGTGGACCACGTGCACGCCGTCGGGGCTCGATACCCGCATCGCCGTGTACTCGGACGGCCTCTCGCCGATGTACTGCAACGACGACGACCCGGCGTGCGCGGACGGGCAGTCGCGCATCGCGTCCGCCTTTCTTCTCCCGGGGAATTACTTCATCGTCGTCGAAGGCGCGGGTGCCACCAGCGGCGAGTTCACGGTCCATATCGACACCACGGTCGTGGACCCGTCGGCGAACCCCCTGCTGCTCCCCGACATCATCGTGCGCCAGGACGACCTCTACGACAATCAGTTCGTCACCAGCGGGTCGCCTCCTCGGACGTACATTCGCTTTTCCAACGGCACCGCCAACGTGGGCGACGGAAAGTTCTACGTGTACGGCACCGGCGTCGACAACGGCGACGGCACGGAGAACATCATGCAGCGCATCTACTATCCGGGCGGGGGATTCATCGATCGAACGGCGGGCCAGTTCGTCTTTCATCCCTCCCACAATCATATCCACGTGGAAGAGTGGTGCGAGTACCGCGTGCGGCAGTTGCTCCCGAACGACGGCGTGGGCGACATCGTCGTCAAGGGCGCGAAGACCAGCTTCTGCATCCTGGACCTCGATGTCTACGATCCCACGCTCCCCAACTACGACCCCTCGGGACAGTTTTTCTCGTGCAGCTCGACGGTGCAGGGGCTCTCGGTGGGATGGATCGACATCTACGACAAGTCGCTCTCCGGCCAGAGCATCGACGTCACGGGTGTCCCGGCGGGGACGTACTGGCTGGAGTCGCACGCCGACCCGAACGACGATTTCCTCGAACGCGACGAGGCCAACAATACGACGCGTATCAAGTTCACCATCGGCGCCGGGGGTTCGATCAATCCCGATCCCTACGAGACCAACGAGTCGTTCTCCGCGGTGGCCGCGCGCACGGTCGGGATTCCCAATAGCCCCAACCTGGGGCCGTGCGACCCCGAGCGCACGTTGACCGGGCTCACGTTCCACGTCGCCAACGACGTCGATTATTTTCGCTTCTACGCGACCGCGACCGGCACGCCGGACGATTTCGTTCGCATCGACTTCAACAACGCGATCGCCGACTTGAGTCTGTTCCTCCTGGACGCGTCGGGCGCCACCATCGCCTCGTCGGAGACCGGTCAATCGTTCGAGCGGATCGAGCTCGACGGGCATCCGGCCGGTTGGTACTTCGTGCTCGCTCGCCCGGCCACGCCGGTTACGGTGGCGTCGTATTCGCTCACCATCGATCCTCCCGCCAACCAGGCGCCGTCGATCGACGTGATCGAGCCTGCCGCGGGCACGCAGTATCGCATCCAGGGCGCGGAGACCTTCACCGTTACGTGGAACGCGACCGATCCGGAGAGCGGGCCGATGTGGGCCGCGGTGTACGCGAACACATCGCCGGCCTTCGACGGCAACGAGTTCCTGCTTCCCACCGGGCTCAACGTGGACGCGAGCCTGGGATTTCATGTCGTCAACACGGCCTACTTGTCGATCGATACCTACTGGTTCTACGTGGCCGTGAGCGACGGCGGCTCGACGACGGGCGAGTGGTCGGATGGAAAGCTGAAGCTCATCGACCCGACGACCGCCGTGGACCCGACGGCGGTGGCGCGGACGTCGTTGCGGGTCGCGGTGCCCAATCCCTTCAACCCCGTCACCAGGCTGCAGCTCGACTTGCGCGTGGGCGGCCGCGTGCAGTGGGATATCTTCGACGTCGTCGGCCGCCGCGTGCACGCGGTCCATTCGGGCTCGCTGGCCGCGGGCGTCCACGAGCGCATGTGGGACGGCCGCGACGGTGCGGGGGCACCGGTCGCCAGTGGCGTGTACTTCCAGCGCGTAGCCACCCCGGACGGGGTATTCCGCAACAAGCTCGTCCTTTTGAAGTGAGTGGCCAGCTAGTGTTCTGTCCCAAGAATAACTTGACTATTTGAAGTCGGAGGCATAGGCTTGCTCCACCCCCGCAGGAAGAGCGAGCCATGCCCCGCGGCCGTCCCGTTGCTCCCCTCACGCTGT
>JAKEHA010000032.1 GCA_022615275.1 Candidatus Latescibacterota bacterium | reverse complement strand
GTCACCGACACCGCCACCCGCGACATCGCCGTGATGGTGCTGGCAGGTGCGGTCAACAAGCGCCTGGTCGCGGCGCTCGGTACCGCGGGTGCGCCCGCGCTCGGGTTGTGCGGCGGCGACCTGCGCGTGGTCCAGGCCAAGCCCAAGCGCGCGCGCGAAGACTTGGGATTCGTGGGCGACGTCACCGCGGTCGATGCGGCCTGGCTCGAACGACTGTGGTCGCAAGGAGCGATTCCCGTCCTCGCCAGCGTCGCGATCGGGACCGGCGGCGAATACTACAACGTCAACGCCGACGAAGTCGCCTCCGCGTGCGCCGCAGCGCTCAAGGCCGACGCGCTCGTGTTCCTGACCGACGTCCCCGGGGTCCGCGACGCCAACGGAGTCGTAATGCGGTCGCTGGACATGGCTCACATCCCGTCGATGGTGGAACGCGCCATCATTAGCGGCGGGATGCTCCCTAAGTTGGAGGCGTGCAACCGCGCCCTTCGGCGCGGTGTGGGGCGCGTGCATATTCTTCCAGCCGCCCACGCCGAGGACGTGCACGGATTGGCCAACGGCGGGATCGAGATCGGAACGGAGGTCGTCGCCCGATGAACCCGACCCTGGACCACGTCCGTCAGCAGGAGTCGCAGTTTCTGGTGCCGACGTACGATCGCGTGCCGGTGCTCTTCGAGCGCGGCGAAGGGGTTTATCTCTTCGACAGCGAGGGACGCCGCTACGTCGACTTCCTCTCCGGGATCGGCGTCAATGCGCTCGGTCACGGGCACCCGGCCATTCAAGCCGCGATCGCCGCGCAGGCGGGCCGTTTGATCCACGTCTCGAACTTGTTCTTCCACGAGCACCAGGCGCGCCTGGCCGCCAAGCTGGCCGCCCTCTCGGGCCTCGACCGCGCCTTCTTCTGCAACAGCGGAACCGAGGCGTGGGAGTGCGCGCTCAAGCTCGCGCGCGCGTACGCACGAGCCCCGGCGGCGGCGCGGAAGCCGAAGTCGCGCCTGCTCGTCATGACGAACTCTTTTCATGGGAGAACACTCGGCTCCCTCGCCACCACCGGCAACAAGAAGTACCGCGCGCCGTTTGCGCCCATGCTGCCGGGCGTGACCTTCGTGACGTTCAACGACGTGCGCGATCTGGAGGCGAAGTTCGACGACTCCGTGTGTGCGGTCGGGATGGAGACGATCCAGGGTGAAGGCGGCGTCAACCCGGTGTCGCCCGCGTTCATTTCACGGGCGCGGGCGTTGACCCGTGAGGCGGGTGCACTCCTCATCTTGGACGAGATCCAGTGCGGCCTCGGTCGCACGGGCGCGATGTTCGCCTATCAGAAGTACGGTGTCGCGCCCGACGTCGTCACGGTGGCGAAGCCGCTCGCGGCGGGGCTTCCGTTGGGGGCGGTGCTCGCGACGCACGCGGTCGCAGCCGCGTTTCGTCCCGGGATGCACGGGACCACCTTCGGCGGCGGCCCGCTCGCGTGCGCCGCGGCCATCGCCTTCCTGGACGAGATCGCGAACCCGGAGATGCGCGAGCACGTTCGCGAAATCGGTGATTACTTTCGCGACCAGTTGCTCGCGCTGAAGCCTCGCCACGACGGCCTGGTCGACGTGCGCGGCGCGGGTCTCATGTTGGCCGCGGAACTCGAGTCCGCGGACCAGGCCAAGTCGATCGTCGCGGCCGCGCTTGCGCGCGGCTACATCATCAATCGCACGCACGACACCGTGCTGCGCTTTCTCCCGCCGTACCTCATTCAGCGGGACCATGTGGACGGGCTCGTCGCCGTGCTCGACGATTTGCTATCGGGAGGTAGCGTCAATGAGTGACAAAGTGGTATTGGCCTACTCGGGCGGCCTCGACACGTCGATCATCATTCCCTGGCTCAAGGAGAACTATGACTGCGACGTCATCGCGTACGTGGGCGACGTCGGCCAAGGCGACGATTTGGACGCGGTCGCCGACAAGTCCTACGCGACCGGTGCCTCCAAGGTGGCGGTGGAGGACTTGCGCGACGAGTTCTTGAACGAGTACGTGTTTCCTGCTATTCGCGCGGGAGCCGTCTACGAACACAAGTATCTGCTCGGCACCGCGCTCGCGCGGCCCGTCATCGCGCAGCACCAAGCCGAGCTCGCGCTGCGCGAAGGGGCGACCGCTCTCGCGCACGGGTGCACCGGCAAGGGCAACGACCAGGTGCGCTTCGAGCTCGCGTTCCGCGCGGTGGCACCCGAGCTGAAGATCATCGCGCCGTGGCGCGAATGGGCGCTGGTGTCGCGCGAAGACTGTCTCGCGTACGCGGAGTCGCGCGGGATCCCGGTCGAACAGAGCCGATCCAAGATTCACAGCCGTGATCGCAATATTCTGCACGTGAGCCACGAGGGCGGCGAGCTGGAAGATCCCAACCACGCCCCCCTCGAGTCGACGTGGACGTGGACGTGTTCGCCGCAGGACGCGCCCGACCGCGCCGAAACCGTCGAGATCGGGTTCTGGGAAGGAATGCCGGTCTCGATCAACGGCGTGCGGCGTGGCCCCGTGGCACTCATGGAGGCGCTCAACGAGATCGGCGCGCGCAACGCGGTCGGTCGCGTCGACATGGTCGAGAACCGCTTCGTCGGCATCAAGTCGCGCGGCTGCTACGAGAGCCCGGGCGGCACGCTCTTGTTGGCCGCGTACCGCGAGCTGGAGGCGCTATGCCTCGACCGCGACCTCGCGCACTACAAGCAACAGCTCTCGCTCAAGTACGCGGAACTGGTGTACTACGGGCAGTGGTTCACCCCGCTGCGCGAGTCGATCGACGCCTTCGTCGAATCGACGCGGCGCGCCATCACCGGCTCGGTGACGCTGTCGCTCTACAAGGGCAACGTCGCTGTCGCGGGGCGCGACGCGGTGAACTCGATGTACCGCACCGACGTCGCCAGCTTCACGATGAGCGATGCCTACGACCAGAAGGACGCGGCCGGCTTCATTCGTATCGTCGGCCTGCAGACGCGCGGCCGCGTCGCATCGCAGCAACTGGAGGTGGCGGAATGAAGATGTGGTCCGGACGATTCGAAACCGCGGTCGAGGCCTCATTCGACCGCTGGCAGCGGTCGTTTCCCTACGACCGCCGCTTGCTTGCGTACGAAATCGCCTCCAGCAAGGCGCACGCGGAAGCGCTGGCGCAAGCCGGCGTGCTCTCGGGTCAAGAGCTCTCCGCGGTCATCGGTGCGCTGGGACGCATTCTCTCCGAAGGCGTTCCGGCGGACACGGATGCGACCATCGAGGACGTCCATCATTTCGTGGAGCGAGGCGTGGTCGAGCAGGCGGGCGACGTGGGTATGAAGCTCCACACCGGCCGCAGCCGCAACGAGCTGATCGCGACCGACCTGCGTCTGTATACGCGCGATTCGATCGACCACGTGCACGTGCGCACCTCTGCATTGATCGAGGCGTTGGTCGAGAAGGCGGAGGCCGCAGGCATGGCCGCGATGCCGGCCTACACGCACGCCCAGCGCGCCGAGCCCGTGCTCGCCGCGCATTGGCTGCTCGCCTACGCCGAGATGTTCCTCCGCGACATCGATCGCCTGCAATCGTGCCGCGAGCGCCTGAACGAGTGCCCGCTCGGCTCCGGTGCGGTAGCGGGCACCGTCGTGCCCGTCGACCGGCAGGCCGTCGCGCGCAAGCTCGGCTTCGACGGACCCACGGCCAACAGCATGGACGCCACCAGCGACCGTGACTTCGCGATCGAGTTCGTCCAGCACGCGTCGCTGCTCGCGGGGCACTTGAGCCGGCTGGCCGAGGACTTGATCCTGTTCTCGTCCAACGAATACGGCTTCGTGCATCTGCCCGACGCTTATTGCACGGGCAGCAGCGCCATGCCCCAGAAGAAGAACCCCGACGCGCTCGAGTTGTTGCGCGCGCACGCGGGTCGCGTGCTCGGCAACGCGGTGGCGCTGGCTACGACGGTCAAGGCGCTCCCGCTGGCCTACAACAAGGATCTGCAGGAGACGCAGATGCCGCTCTTCGACACCGTGGGACGGACGCTCGCGGTCCTCGATGTCGCCACCGGCTGCCTGCGCAGCCTCGATATCGACGTGCCGCGCATGCGCATCGCGGCGACGCGCGGCGGAATGAACGCATTTGCCGCGGCCGCGTTTCTCGCGCGACGCGGCGTTCCCTTCCGCAAGGCGCACGAGTTGATCGGTCGCGCGGTACAGCTTTCTCTCTCCAAGAAATGCGAGCTCGAAGAGCTGTCGACCGAGGACTTGGGCCGCTGCGAGATCGACGTGCCGTTGGATCAGTTCCGTTCGGCGCTCTCACTGGATGCGGTGCTGGCATTGCACGACGTGGAAGGCGGCACGGCGCCCGCGCGCGTCGCTGCGGCCATCGCGAACGTGCGCGAACGCCTCGAATCGATGCAGGAGCCGGTCGGTGGACGCTCGTAGCGCCATCCTGCCCGACGCGGTCGCGATCCGCGCGCTGATCGACGCCCACACCTCGGATGGGACGCTCCTCCCGCGTTCGCTCCCGGAGCTGTACGAGAACATCCGCGACTTCGTCGTGGTCGAGGACGACGGAGTCGTGGTCGGGTGCGGAGCGCTGCATCTCTACGGCGAGCACTTGGCGGAGATTCGATCGATAGCCGTGATGCCGGAGGCGCGCGGGTGGGGCGCCGGGCGCCTGCTCGTGCGCGCGCTCCTGCGCGAGTCGCTGCGCCAGCAGGTGTCGTGCGTATGCGTGTTCACGCGCATCCCCGGTTTCTTCGCGCCCTTCGGTTTCGTGGTGACGCACGAGACCTTGCCGGACAAGCTCTATAAGGACTGCCGGCGTTGCGCGCGGCGCCACGCATGCGACGAGATCGCGATGATTCGCGGGCCGCTGCCCGAGACCGAGGTGGCCCCGCGGCTGGCGGGGATCCGGCGGCCCATCGTCGCGGCAGGAGGCGGTCTGTGAGCTTGCACGTCCCAGATGGGCTTCTCTTCGCGTCCGCGACTGCCGGCATCAAGGAGAGCGGCAACCCCGACGTCGCCTGCGTCGAAGCGCCCCGCGGTGCTACGGCGGCCGCGATGTTCACCAGCAATCGCGTGGTCGCGGCACCGGTGACGGTCGGGCGCGAGCACTTGCGCGCCTCTCGCGGGCGCGTGCGCGCGCTCCTCATCAATTCAGGCAATGCGAATTGCGCCACCGGCCCCGACGGCCTGACGGCCGCGCGCCAGTCGTGCGAAGCGCTGGCTTCGTTACTCGGGTGTGACACGACCGAAGTCATTCCCTGCTCCACCGGCATTATCGGTGTGCCGTTTCCGACTTCGAAACTGTTGGCGGCGCTCCCGCGACTTCTTGCCGATCGTCGATCCAACGACGGCGCCGCCTATGCTGTCGCACGCGCCATCATGACCACCGACACCCGCATGAAGACGGCCTCGACGTCGGTTTCGATCGACGGGCGCGAGGTATGCGTGCTCGGCATCGCGAAGGGCGCCGGGATGATCCATCCCAACATGGCGACCCTGCTGGTCTATCTGTTCACGGATATCGACGCGTCTGCGGCCGAGTTGCGGCGCGTGCTGCGCCCCGCGGTCGCAGGAACCTTCAACAGCATCTCCATCGACGGCGACACGTCTACCAACGACACCGCGATCCTGATGGCGAGTGGTGCATCCGGTGCGCGGACGCGGACGCCATCCGATGAAGCCACGTTCGCGAGCGCGGTCGCCGAAGTGTGCGCATCACTGGCCGCACAAGTGGTCTCCGACGGCGAAGGTGTGAAGCACACCGTGACCCTCCACGTCGACGGTGCCTCGTCGCACGCCGCGGCCGACCGCATCGCGCGCACCCTCGCGCACTCGCTGCTGGTCAAGACCGCGTGGGCGGGAGCGGATCCCAACTGGGGACGCTTGCTCGCGGCCGTCGGTCGCTCGGGCGTTTCTGTCGACCCCGACGCAGTCGCGATCTGGATCGGCGGGGAGAAGGTGTGCGAGCGGGGGGCTGCGTTTCCGTTCGACGCGGCGGCCGTCCATCGCCGCATGAGCGAGCCCAGCTACGAGATTCGGATCCAGGTGGGTGGCGGCGAGGGCGCGGCCCGAATCCTCACCGGTGATCTAACTGCCGAATACGTCCGAATCAACGCGGACTATTCCACCTAACAGACGCGCGATCCCCGGGCTGGGTTGACTGCGGTTCACCCACCACGTATAGTCATCGTATATATGGAGGTGGTCGCGGATGGTCACGAAGATACAGAAGTGGGGGAATAGCTTAGGGTTGCGAATCCCGAAAGCGCTCGCGAAGGAGGCCGGTGTCGAGGAGGGGGCCGAGGTCCGGATTACGTTCGAGGGCGATCGCCTAGTCGTGCAACCGATTCAATCGTTTCGCTATCGGCTCCGGGATCTCCTCTCGGAAGTGCGCGAGGACAATCTCCACGGTGAGATTCCGACAGGCGATCCTATCGGGCGGGAGGGTTGGTAGTGCCGAGTCCCTACGTACCCGAGCGTGGCGACATTGTATGGCTGCAGTTCACGCCCCAGGCAGGTCATGAACACGCCGGACATCGCCCCGCGCTGGTCATCTCGCCTCGCGCGTACAACGCGAAGGTCGGCCTCGCAATCTTCTGTCCGATCACGTCGCAGGTGAAGGGCTACCCGTTCGAAGTCGTGCTGCCCGCCGAGAGCAAGGCCACCGGCGCGATCCTCGCGGATCAGGTCAAGAGCCTGGACTGGAAGGCAAGAAACGCGAGACTGCTCACGCGAGCGTCTTCTGCGTCGGTCGAGGCCGTGTTAGCCAAGCTGAACACGTTGATCGGAAACGAGTCGGCGTGATGTTCTTGAAGCGCTCGATGACCATGTAGAGCATCCCCTACCAGCTCCTCCCCTTCCTCCGCGACCTCCCCACACGACGGCGCGAACCGCCCGACGAAGGCTTCGCCGCCTCGGGCGATCGCGGAGCGGGCGAGGGTGAACGCGAGGGCGATTTGTCCCGCCGCGGACGACGGCCGCCGCCCGATCCCCCGCTCGAACTCGGACGCCCGCCGTGCTGCGGTCGCTTCGCGCGCGCTTCGTCGCGGCGCTCACGGCTCGATTGCTCGAGACGTCCTTCCGGCCGCGCCTTGTAGTCGAAGTCGGGCACGGTGATGCGCGGGAGGCGTTTGCCGATGGCGCGCTCGATGCGCGACATGTCGCCCTCTTCGGCCGGCGAGACGAACGTGAACGCGTCGCCGGTCATCTCGGCGCGCGCGGTGCGGCCGACGCGGTGGATGTAGTCCTCGGGGGCCTTGGGGACGTCGAAGTTGACCACGTGGCCCAACTCTTCGACGTCGATCCCGCGCGCCGCGATGTCGGTCGCCACCAGTACCTGATGCCGCCCGCTCTTGAAGCCGGCGAGCGCCTGGGTGCGCTGGCTCTGTGAGCGGTTGCCGTGGATGCGCTCGGCGCGCACTCCCTGCTTCACCAGGAAATCGGCGACGCGGTTGGCGCGGTGTTTGGTGCGCGTGAACACGAGCGCGTCGTGGACGTCGCCGCGCCGCAGCAATGCGACCAACAAGTGCGTCTTCAACTCTTGCGCCACCGGGTACACGGCCTGCGTGATGCCGACCGCGGGTGCGGCCTGGCGCTGCAAGTTGATGGTCGCGGGATTTTTCAGCATTTGCCGCGTCAACTCGGCGATCGGCGGCGGCATGGTGGCGCTGAAAAAGAGCGTCTGCCGGCGCGTCGGAACATGACGAAGGATGCGCTTGATGTCGGGCAGAAAGCCCATGTCGAGCATGCGATCGGCTTCGTCGATGACCAGGAACTCGAGCTGGTTCATCTTCGCGTAGCCGAAACGAAAGTGATCGAGCAGGCGCCCGGGGGTGGCGACGATGACGTCGACGCCGCTTCGAAACGCGTGCTCCTGCGGACCCATCCCCACGCCCCCGAACACGGAGGCGCCGCTGATGGGCGTGTGCACCGCGAGGTCGTTGAGGTCATCCAGGATTTGCGCCGCCAGCTCGCGCGTCGGCGTCAGAATGAGCGCGCGCGTGACACCGCGCGGCCGGCCGATCAGGTGATGGATGATCGGCAACAGAAACGCAGCCGTCTTGCCACTCCCCGTCATCGCGCACGCGAGCACGTCGCGCCCCGAAAGCGCGGGCGGGATCGCTTCCGCCTGAATGGGGGTCGGTCGCGCGAATCCGAGGTCTTTGAGTCCTTTGACGAGATTGGGATGGAGCTTGAGTTGGGTAAATGGCATGCCGCCATCTTACCGCGTCGAGAGGGGTTTCACCAGCGCGTTTACGCTCACTCCTTGATCATGACGAGCATCATCTTGAACGCGCGAATGGCCCGCACGCACGGAGTGCTCTTGGTACTGCAGGGAGGTCGGGCAGTAATGTGGCGTCGGTCAACGACGGCTTGGGTCGCGGCTCGGTCATGGGGATACCTCCTCGGGATTGTCGCACGCGACGCAATCGAGCGTGGTGCCGAGACGGGTGGCTCGGGATTCTTCGGTGAGCACCCACGGGCGCTCCTTCCAGGGCGGATCGTGACGCACGTGGCGCGTGTGACCGCACTCGAGCTCAGCGACCCAGTGGCCTTCGTCGTCCTGGTGAAACCCGGTGACGCGGCGCTGCATGGGACGTCTCCTTCTCGATGTACGAACGCCACTGCCGTTGTTGTCGAGCGGGCGCCATAAAACGGTTCTGGCCGGGGCGGGACGGCCCTGGAGAACAGGTCGGCATCGGCGGCTGCTTGCCGGACCATGAGGAAGGCGATGCGCTGGAGGCTGTCGGCCAGCTCCACCTCAGGGCCCTGCCGCTGCTCCCATCGGCGGAGCCAGGCCGCGAAGCGCGCTTCCGGTCGCGCCCGGTCCTCGGGTGTGACCGCCCACCCACCGAGCCGGCGGGTCAGCCCCGCCCGCCACGTCTCGGCTGCGCACCACCGGCTCACCGACACCACCCCCTTCAGCGATGCACCCCAGGAGAGGGCCACCTCGGGAGGCGGGCCGTACCAGCCGCCCGCCACGGCGGCCGCCGTCTGCGAAGGGAGCTGTCCCC
>JAKEHA010000220.1 GCA_022615275.1 Candidatus Latescibacterota bacterium | reverse complement strand
GTACGCTCCCCAGGCCATGTTCATGATCGGCTTCGTGTACGCCGAGGAACTGAAGGACTACTTGACCGCCGACCGGACCTTCAACCAGTTGATCGAGAAGTACCCGGAAAGCGAGATGGCGCAGACGGCGCGCTGGATGCTGGACAACCTGGAGAAGCCGCTGCCCAAGTTCGAGGATCTGGACGACTTGAACCGACAGATCGAAGAAAAGTCGAACTAGCCCGGGAGGGCGCGTGGCGCTGAACGAAAAGCACTTCGTGCGTGTCGCGGTGAGCGGTATGGCCCGCGACGCGCGCGAGAACCCGGTGGTGTTGCTCAAGAGCAGCGAGGGCGAGGAAGTCCTGCCGATCTGGATCGGGCACGCCGAGGGCCTCGCGATCGAGCTCACCATGAAAGGGGAGAAGTTCGAGCGCCCCCTGACCCACGACCTCTTGAAGACGGCGATCGAGGGGCTGGGCGCGGTGCTCTCCAAGGTGGCCATCACCGAACTGCGCAACAACACGTTCTTCGCCAAGCTCTACTTGCAGCGCGACCAGGAATTGATCGTCGTGGACGCCCGTCCCAGTGATTCGGTGGCGCTGGCGCTCAAGTGCGACGCACCCATCTTCGTCGCCCGCGACGTGTTCGCGTCGCACAAGCGCTCCCTCGACCAAGGGAGTGCGCCTGGAATCGACGCCGACGACGAGCTGCGACGCTACTTGAAGGACCTCGACCCGGGAGATTTCTGATGCCCCGTCGTACCGTCGTCCTCGCCGGCTTCCTGGGCGCACTCGCGCTGGGTGCTTGCTCGCAGATGGGCGGCAAGTCCGAGCTCGGTCCCGCCGAGCAGGCGCGCGCGCAGGAGCTCTTCGACGCGCTGACCGCCGCGCACAAGGCGTCCAACTGGGATGCGGCCGCCGCCGCCTCCTCCGAGCTCGTGAATCAGTACCCGCGTTTCGCGCGCATGGACGAAGCGCTGCTGCTCGCGGGGCAGACCGCGGACGCGCGCGAGCGCTACGCGGAAGCAGCCGCCTACTACGACCTGCTCGCCGCCGACTACAAGCTCAGCAGCTCGCGCGCGCCGGCCCTGCGCGCCGCCGCCGCCGATTACGCCAAGCTCGACGATGCCGCGCGCGAAGCCGCGTGCTGGCTCGAGCTCATGAAGACCCCGCTGGACGCCGCCACCCGCGACGAAGCCTCGCGTCGCCTGCGTTTTCTGGTCGATGAGAAGCTGAGCGACGGCGACCTCGACGCCCTCTACGAGGAGTATCCCGACTCGCCGCTCGCTCGCGGCGCGCTCTACAAGCAAGCGCGCATGGCGTACGCAGCCGGCGACTACGACCGCTCCTACGAGTTGGTCGGGCGTTACCTCGACGCGCTGCCGCACGGCGAAAGCGATCCCGACGCGCGCCGGCTGCTCGAGCTGGCGACGGAACGCCGCCAGGCGCCGCCGCCCGGTCCGACTTCGCGCGTGCGCCCCGATCGGGTCGGGCTCCTGCTCCCGCAAACGGGTTCGCTCGCGCTCTACGGGCGCCTGTTCGAGCAGGGAGCGAAGCTCGCCGTCGACGAGTTCAACAAGCAACACTCGCGGCGCGTGTCGCTTGCGGTGGCGGACTCGCGCGGCGGCGCCATCGACGCGGTGATGGCGGTGCGCCGCCTGACCAGCGAGGAGGGAGCGGTCGCGATCGTCGGCGACGTGTTCACGCTGCCCGCCATCGCCGGCGCCATCGAGGCCAACGCGTGGCGCGCGCCCATCGTCTCGCCGGTGGTCGCCAGCGACGAGCTGGTGCAGATCGGGCCGTGGGTGTTCCAGACCCGCGTGCCGGGTACGGTGGAGGCGACCGCGGTCGCCGAAGTGGCGGTGAGCAAGCTTTCTCTCGAGCGCGTCGCGGTCATCGCGCCCTCACGCGGCGACCGCCGCGACGCGGCCGACTTCTTCGCGGACGAGATCGAGCGGCTGGGGCGGCAGGTAGTCGCGATCGAGTACTTCGAGGACGGCGCCACCGATTTCCGTCCCCAGCTCGAACGCATCCGCGAAGCGGCGCCGGACGCGTTGTTCGCCGTGGGGAGCGTCGAGGAGTTGCTGCAGATGCTTCCCCAGGCGAAGTTCCACGACGTGCAAGTGCAGATGCTGGGCTTGAGCCAGTGGAATTCCGACAAGCTCATGCGCCTGGCGCGCGACGAGCTCGAAGGTGCGGTATTTCCCGCCGAGTCGCACTACGGGTCGACCCGGAAAGAACAGAGCGAATTGATCGCGAAGCTCGCGACACCCAACACCACGGATGCCTCGCCGGTGTCGATCGCGGGCTATTACGGCACGCGCGCGGTGCTGCAGGCGATCGGGGAGGGAGCCGCGTCCCGGGAGGACGTGCGCGCCTACCTGGAGAGGCACCTGCGCGGCGACGCCCAGACGCGCGCGGCCCGCGCGGCCGCGGTACCGCTGGTGCGCGTGCGCGCGGGCCGCGTCGAGCCGTTCGAGCGCTAGCCGGTGATGCGGAACTTGACCCGCAGCCGCACCCAGATCGTGGTCGGCCGGCCGTTCTCGGTCGGCGGCTCGAACACGAACTGACGCACCGCTTCGAGGGCGGAATCCGCGAAACTGTCCGGGCCCATGATCGACAGGGCGTTGGCTTCGATCACCATCCCGTTCTCGTCCACCAACATCTCCACGGTCACGGTTCCCTCGATGCCCTCGGCGCGTTCGAACGCGGGATACACCGGTTCGACGCTCTTGATGAGCGCAAAGTGATCGGTGTACGCGGTCTCGCGGTCGCCGGGCCGGTCCATGGATCGAATCCGAGCCGTGCCTTCCGCGGGCTCGACGATGCGCGGCTTGGCCTCGGCCTCGGGAGGCTTCGGCGCGGGGTCGCTGCGGATCTCTCCCCTCGACGAGAGGTCGAGCGCCACCGTCTCGCGCGGGGTCTCTTCGCGCGGCGCGGGCTCGGTCTCGATGGAGGCGAGCTCGGGCACGACGGTGATCTCGGGCAGGACTTCGAGTTCGCCCTTCCAACCGATGAAACGGGGGATGTCCTCGTAACGAATGCGATCGGCGGCCAGGAAGAGCACCACGTACGCCGCCACGACCAGCGGGACGATGAAGCTGATTCTGCGCCGGTAGGCGGCGTCACGTTCCCAGAAACTCGCCGGCATCCGAATCCTCTGCTTGGGCTTGCGCTCGACGTATCAAGGATAGGCGTCGCCGCCGCGCCGGTCAATCGTGCGGGGTGGGGTGAAACGGACGAATGTGGTCAGCGGGGAATGTCGAAGCGGAGGCGGGCGGTGGTGTCGACGGTGACGACCTCGCCCGCCAGCACCTGGTCGCCGCGCCGCAGCGCGACGCGGTGCGGCCCCGGCGGCACGCACTCGAAAGCGACGCGGCCGTCGCTGCCGGTAACGAGGGTCCAGGTGCCGTCGAGAGTCACGAGCCATCGCTCGGGCGAAGCACCGTCGACGACGACCTCGAGTGTGCCCGCGTCGGCGGCGCCATAATGACGCAACATCCCCAGAAAGATCGCGTACGCCTGCTCGCGCTGATACGACGCACGATCGAGTCGCATTTCTTCCTCGGGGTTCGAGATCGCGGGGAGTGCCACCACGATCGCGGGGCACGCGGTCTGCTGCAGTGCATACGTCACCGTTTCCGCGGGGCCGCGAAACGGAACGCCCAGGCGGCGCGCCGCCGTCTCGCCCAGGACGCGCACCATGGCCTGGCCGTTGGCGCTGCCGGGGAAGTAGTACCCGGAGAGTGCCAGCGGCGAATCGACCGGCGCGCTCGGGTGGCGGATTTCGAGGTAGCGATCCGCTCGGAGCCGATTCGTCATACGCGCGACGTCTTCGGGCAGGCGCACTTCCTCGTCGGTGCGCGCGAGGCGCACG
>JAKEHA010000219.1 GCA_022615275.1 Candidatus Latescibacterota bacterium | reverse complement strand
GCACACGTACCCTGACGGCGTCGGCAGTGTGGTCGCTAAAGCTCGCGGCGATTGGACCATCGGTGTGATCGCTTTCCCGCCCGTTTCCTGCGTTCCTCTGTGGACGGCCGAATAGTTCGGCCCAGCCCCGGAGGTATGAGGTCATGAACTCCTTCAATCACAATACGATACGGTTGCTGGCGGTGTGTGGGCTTTTGGCCCTGGCGGCCTGCAGCGACGACGCCACCGCACCCGAAGAGCCCGAAAACACCGGTTACCAGCCGCGGGCCTTCACCCGCGACGACCTGGCCCCCGAGGGGGTCGTGGTCGAGACGGCGGATGGCTACCAGGTTCAGGGCGCCCTGCACGTCAAGACCGACGAGGGCGAGGTTTCCTTCGTCAACGCGGACCTGGACGTGTCGTTCGACGAGAACGGGCGCGTGCGCAACATCACGGGCACGACCGAGATTCCGTCACCGCACGAGCGCATCGAGTTCGCGAATCCGGTGCAGGCGGACATCGGGTTCTTCTCGGGCAAGTTCCTCAATGAGAACCGCGACTTCATTCTTCTCAAAGAGGACACGGACTACTTCGTGTTCAACTTCGACGTCAACCTCGAGATGAAAATCGCCACCGGCGAAACGGGCGAGGACGCAACCAAGCCGGTCACCGTGCGCGCACCGCTGGGCGGTCAACTGCTCATGATCATCGACTACAACGACCCCATGTACTACGTCTACGGCGAGCAGGATCTCCTGGGTGCGGCCGGCATGGGGTGGTCGCTGCACGCGCGCATTCCCTTCGCGCCGTGGCACCCGGTGGAGGGCATGGGCACCTTCGACGGCAAGAACACGCGCGTGGGGTCGTTCCCGATCCTCAAGGTGATCGAAGTCACGGGGCAGATGGTGGACAACAACTACACCGAATTGCACTTGTCCGAAGTAGACCCGTTCACCTCCGACCTGCGCACGGGATATCAGTCCGGCTACAACGGCGAGATGACACTGGATCTCTTCTTGAAGGAGATCGTCGGCGTGGAGATTCCGATCGCGGAAGGGAGCGGCGGCCTGTGGGGCGAAGCGAGCGTGCAGGAGATCTTCCAAGGTCATGCCTATGTGAGCGGACTGACCTCGGAACTCGACTGGTGGCCGGCGTTCATCCCGGCGGCTCCGGTCGCGTCGCTGCGCACGAGCGCCTTTATAAGAAGCGACCTCGACTTCGACGTCACGGTCGCGGGCGAGTTCGGCTGGAACCTGGCCGCAGGCGGCGGCAACGCGTGGACGGGCTATTTCAACTTTGCGCCCGAAGCGCTGACCCTCGGCGGCTCCGTGCGCGACGACGACATTGTGTTCGACATCGAGGGCAGCGTCACCAAGGAGACTACCAGCGTGTCGACGCGGCCGCCGCAAGAGATCCTCGACCTCGTGAGCGCCGGTGTCACCGGCGAGCTGGACGACCGCATCGCGGAGGCGGAGCAGGCCTGGAACGACCTGCAGGAGGCCACGGCGGACTACGAGTTCGAGTTGAGCCTGCGCGGCCTTCGCTCGGCGTTGCCCGACATCGTCGACACGGCCAAGAGCTCGCTCACCACGGCAATCGCGAACGAGCTCGAGAACCACGAAGGAGAGCCCTACTACAACCAGCTTCGCGATCACCTGCACTCGGCCGACAACGCGTACTATACCGCGCTCGACCGCTTGAAGGCAGCCGCACTCCAGATCCAGGACAACGACCAGACGCGCGCCGAGATCGAAGCGGCGCTGCGCGGGGTCGCGGCCAAGAAGATCTTCACGACCACCTTCGTCTACCGGGTGGCCGGTATCACCATCAAGACCGTCAACGTGAGCCGGCGCATCATGTCGGACACGCAGGCCAATCAGATCATTACCGCCGCCGACAACGTGCGGTACATCAAGGAATCGTGGGACCGGAAGATCCAGATGCAGCAGATCTACGACGCGATTCCCGAAAGGGAGATCTTCGAGCAAGTCAAAGACGACATCGAAAACGGCGTCGTCGTGATCGACGACCTGGGCGAGATCGGGTTCGTGTACGGACACGACGACCACGTGTTCCGCGCCTACGCGCTGGTCGGCGACGACCGGCACGAGCTGGGCGACGTCGACCTGTTCAGCGTGGTCGATCTCGTGGAGGCCGTGACGAGCGCCATCGTCGACGACTTGGTTTCCGGCGACTGACGGCATGGCGCGGACAACGCGAGTGTGAGCGAGGCGGCAGGGATCACTTTCCAAGGTGATTCCTGCCGCCTTCGTGCCGTTTGACGGCGCGCGCGGAGCTGGCGTAACGTGTCCTTCCCATGAACGTCCACCTCGTCGACGGAACCTACGAGCTGTTTCGCCACTACTACGCCGTGCCGTCGCGTCTCGACGCGAAGGGCGAAGAGGTGGGCGGGCTGGTGGGTGTGGTGATCTCCATCGTGTCCATGCTCCGCGAAGGCGCCACGCACGTCGGTGTGGCCACCGACCACGTCGTCGAATCGTTTCGCAATGAAATGTACGCGGGCTACAAGACGGGCGAGGGAATCGAGCCCGCGTTGTGGCGGCAGTTCCATCCTTTGGAAGACGCGCTGCGCGCGCTGGGTGTCACGGTGTGGGCCATGGTCGACCAGGAAGCCGACGACGCCCTCGCGGCCGCGGCACACCGCGCCGCGGAAGACGCTCGCGTCGAGCGCGTGTTCATCTGCACGCCCGACAAGGATCTCGCGCAGTGCGTGCGGGGCGATTGCGTGGTACAACTCGATCGCCGGCGCGCGATCGTCCGCGACGAAGCGAGCGTGCGGGAGAAATTCAGCGTGGGACCGGAGTCGATCCCCGATTTCTTGGGATTGGTGGGCGATTCGGCGGATGGATTCCCCGGTGTCCCGCAGTGGGGGGAGAAGAGCGCCGGTACAGTGCTCGCGCGCTACGATCATCTCGAGGGGATTCCGAAGGATGCGACGACATGGGACGTCCCGGTCCGAGGCGCAGCCAAGCTCGCGGAATCGCTGCGCGAGCACTGGGAGGAAGCCCTGTTGTTTCGGGACCTCGCCACGCTGCGCACGGACGCCGAGGTGTTCCAGAACGTCGACGACCTTCGCTGGCGCGGGCCGACTCCGGAATTCGCGCCGCTATGCGAGCACCTGGGCGTGCCGGAGTTGGCGGAGCAGGTCCGGCATCTTCTGCCTCGAAAATAGGCGACTGCACTTCTTGACGTTCGCCGCGATTTGCGGTGTTCTCGGGGCATGGCCCGGCTACCGAGACGAGTTCGCGCCTTCATCGCGCAACCGCGCAATCTGCGACGCATCGGCCTCATCGCCGCGGCGTTCGTGTCGGGACTGGTGGCGGTGGGTTACGCGAAGTTGTTCAAGCTCTTCGAAGCGACGAGCATGGAACTCTTCGGTTCTCGCCAGCAGTGGCTTCCGATGGTGGCGCCGGTGTGCTTCGCCGCCAGCTGGTATCTCGTGTATCGCTTCGCGCCCGGCGCGGGCGGCAGCGGCATTCCGCAAGTCATGGCCGCCATCGAACTCGAGGAGAGGCGCCCCGGGTCCGCAGTCAAGACGAACCTTCTGGGACCACGACTCTCCGCGATCAAGATCGTGAGCTCGCTCTTGTGCGTGGCGGCGGGCGGTGCCGTGGGACGCGAGGGGCCGACGCTGCAATTGAGCGCCTCCATTTTTCATTCCGTCGGCCGGACCTTTCGGCGCTTCACGCGCGTCGCGGCGATGGAGACGTGGCTTCTCGCGGGCGCGGCCGCCGGTCTCGGCGCCGCCTTCAATACGCCGCTGGGCGGAATCGTATACGCGGTCGAGGAGCTCGCGAGCAAGCAGTTCAACCGCGTGCGTTCGTCCGTGTTGACGGCGGTGCTCGTCGCCGGCTTGGTGTCGCAATGGTTGGTGGGAAGTTACCTTTACCTCGGTTTTCCGCGCATCGGCAAGACCGGGCTCGCGGTGATTCCGG
>JAKEHA010000031.1 GCA_022615275.1 Candidatus Latescibacterota bacterium | reverse complement strand
GGTGGATTCTCGGGTTCGGTGGCGCTGGGGTTCGCCCTGTTCGAAGTGACCGGCGACGACGACCACGTCGAGCTCGGGGCGACCACGGTGAACTCGCACACGAGCGCGTTCGACCTGGACGTCTCCATTCCCGACGTGGTCGAACTCCCCGAAGGTCTGGATCAGTCGCTGCGGCTGATTGCGTTTCCGCACTTCACGGAATCGTCGATGTCGACGACCGGCGGTCCGAACGCGTTCGACACCGTCTTTTACGCGGCCTACGGCGGCGGTGTCGGCGGCAGCTCGATTCCCGCGGGAACCGGTGCCACCGTGTCGCTCTATCTCTTCAACTCCGACGGCACGCCGAAGCAGAGCTTGAACGGCACCGACGTGTGCGCACCGTGCGTCCAGGTCGTCAACGCGGGAAGCCCGAAGGCGACGTTCAGCCTGCAGAACTTGTTCGTGGCCGCGGGGGGATTCGCGTTCACCGTCGAGATCGGCTTTGCGCTGGTGTCGATCAGTGGGACGGCGGACGCGGTGGCGCTGCAAGGGTTCTTCGTCAATTCACACACGGGTCCCCTCGACCTCGCGACTGCCGTATGGGAAGGCCGGGAAGTACCGACGTCGTTGCCGCCCACCGCGGTCGACGCGCCGGCACTGGGGACACTCTTGCGCAGCTATCCCAACCCGCTGCAATCGGCGACGCGCATAGACTACACCATGTCGAATGGCGGCAATGCTACGATAGAGATCGTCGACGTGACCGGACGCATCGTCGCGCGCCCGGCGCGCGGACACCACGCGGCGGGCGACCACGCGCTCGAATGGAACGGCCGCGGCGACGACGGCAACCCGCTCCCGAGTGGGGTATACTTCGCGCGCCTGGTGACGGGCGAAGGTGTGCGCACGCTCAAGATGACGCTGGTGCGTTAGAGAGAAGGAATCATGAACGACCTGCTCAGAATCGCGATCGTCGCGGCAGTAATCATTTTCTTGCTCGGCATTCGCATCGTGCGTCCCACTCGGCGCGCACTGGTGGAGCGCCTGGGAAAATACCACCACTTCGCCAACCCCGGCTTCAACTGGATCATTCCCGTGATCGACCGCTTGTATTTGGTCAACATCACCGAACAGATGGTCGACGCCGAGCCCCAGGAGATCATCACCAACGACAACCTGAACGCGCTCGTCGACGCGCAGATCTACTTCAAGATCAAGGACGACGCCGAGAACGTGCGCAATTCGCAATACAACGTGAACAACGTGACGTACCAGATCGTCAACCTGGCGCGCACGACCCTGCGCAACATCATCGGCACCATGACCCTCAAGTCCGCCAACAGCGAGCGCGGGCGCATCAACGAGGAGCTGCTCAAGGTCCTCATGAAGGAGACGCACAACTGGGGCATCGAGATCGTGCGCGCCGAGCTGAAGCAGATCGACCCGCCCAAGGACGTGCAGGAGACCATGAACAAGATCGTCAAGGCCGAGAACGAGAAGATCGCGGCCGTGGACTTCGCCACCGCGGCCGAGACCGCCGCCGACGGCCAGAAGCGCGCCGCCATCAAGCAGGCCGAAGGGGTGCGCCAGGCCAACATCCTGGAGGCCGAGGGCCAGGCCGAGGCCATCCGACTCGTCAACGAGGCCGCCAACACGTACTTCGTCGGCAACGCCCAGCTCTTGAAGCGGTTGGAGACGATGGAGACCGCCCTCAAGGACAACACCAAGGTCGTGGTCCCCGCCAACTCGGAGATCGTGAACGTGATCGGCGACATGGCCGGAGTGCTCCCGCTCGACAAGGGGCGGATTTAGCATGTCGCACAGGGTCGTAGGTCGCCTTACGGATCGCGCAGGTTGCGAGTGCGAGAGCATGCGTCTCAAATGGCCACACACTGTTTCGCTTGAGAGCAGGCCCATGATGGTGTAAACTTTGAAACAACTACGGAGGATCTGCATGGGGTCGTTCCGTCGATTCCGCTTCCTTGCCGCGTTCGTTGTTGCTCTGGTTGTTCTCATCGCTTCGGGCGAGACGGGCCGACCAGCTGATCAGGCCCGGCCCGTCGAATTTCGGTCACAAACCCTCCTCGCGCGCCCCGACGTAGTCGAGATAAGCTATCAGTTTCCAACTTCCCGAGTGACGCCGACTCGTCGCAATGGTCAGTCCTATGACCGAGTAACCCGTGCTCGGGTACGGAAGTCTCGGGGGGAACAACTGCATCACCAACGCTCCGGGCTACAACGTCACGAACCTGTCGGACCCGTACATTCCTATCTACGGCCGGCACGACTACTGGGGATCTGTTTGCTGCAAGAAGTTCTTTGGCTACGTCGAGTGCGATAGCTGCGTAACCGCATCGGCTTGCGAAGACGCCGCCCTTGTTCAGAACATGCCGCTATCCGACCCCGACGTGAACGATCGTCTTCCCCGCTCACTGGACTTGGTGGGCGCCGCGCCGAATCCCTTCAATCCGACGGTTCGGATCCGCTTCGCGGTTCCTGCTCCCGGTGCTCGAGTTCGCATTAGCGTCTACAACGTCCGAGGCCAGCGGGTTGCGGATCTCGAGGACGGGCTGTTCATTGCAGGTTACCACGAGACGACTTGGTACGGGACCGAGTCGCGAGGTGCCCCCGTAGCGTCTGGTATCTACTTTGTCCAGATGAGATCGGGAGGGTTTCGCAAGGCCATGAAAATCGTTCTCGTGAAATGAATACATGGGAGGAATCATCATGAAGCGCATCATGTTTGTAGTTGTGATCGTTGGATTCTCGTCTGTTGGTGAATCCCGCACGTGGCGCGTCAACACGTCGGGCACGGGTGACGCACCGACGCTGCACGCGGCGATGGACAGCGCTATTGCGGGGGATGTCGTGTTAGCAGAAGCGGGGCAGTATGTCCTCGAATCAAGTCTGTTCGTGCCGTCGGGCGTCCATCTGATGGGCGAATCGGGACCGGCGCAGACGCTGCTCTACCGCGACGAATACCTGGCCCCGAGCACCGTGAGCTTGGGGTTTGGGGCGGGGATGACCGGGATTCATGTACGCGGCAATACGCTCCCGGTGCTCTTCTTGCACGGGTCGGGTGCCCGCTACTGCATCGTGGAAGCGGTAATAGGTCAGGATGTTGTCCAAGGTGGGGGGGGGTAGACGCATCGTGGTTTGAGAATTGCCTTTTCGTCGGTGGTGACATCGCCATGCCGGCCCGGTTCACCACCTGCATCATCATGTCGAGCATGGGCTCACTTGCGGTGGGCTCCATCGTGTTGGCAAGCAACGTCCTCGGTTCGGTTCATCCCGACATCGACGCATCGAGCGCCAATCTCAACTTCTCGTTGGACGCACAGTTCTGCGGAGTTCCGGGGAGCGGAAACTACTACCTTCGGTCGACATCACCGTGCCTGCCGGAGAACAACCCGTTCGGGCCCGCGCCGTATCTCGTGGGGCCGCTTGGTATGGGGTGTGGGGCGGTAAGCGTGCAGGAGCGGACGTGGGGCGGCATCAAGGCGATGTACCGTTAGGCGCGCATGTTGGTTCAAGCATGCATAGTGCATGTCCTCGCGGCGGTGTTCATCGTCGCGTCGGGTGAGGTACGCCCCGCCGGTCGAAGCGAGGTGTTGCTGCGTGAGTCCGATGTGGTGTTTTCGCGCGCGGAACCGCTGGAACGTGTGTTTGATCTCTCGCTCGGCGAAGGGTTTGCGGGCGCGCGAATCGACGCCGCGACGATCGAGGTGACGATAGACGCGGATGGCGAGGCGGACTCCTTCGTTCCATTCTTGTTGGTCGCGCAAGCGGTCGAGCCGGACGGCCAGGGCGGTTACCGAGTTCTGCCCGGCTACGTTGCACGCGAGCTCATTCTGTCGCCGGGGGAAGGTCAGCCGATTCGGATGCTGGCGACCTCTCTTGTCCGCGGGTGGGTGGGCTCCGAAGGGCCGGCTTACTTGCGAATCCTCGTCGAAGAGCCGGTGGAGTCCGAGCGACCCTCTGGAGCCATCCGGGTCGTCTCGGGCGGTGGCGTCATGGGGAGGATCGTCGCCCTCGTCCGTTAGCCGGTGTCGGTTGCCCCCTGGGCGCCAACGGGTTACAATGGCGCCCGCCGCCGGATGCCGCCGAATAGTCCCCCCGCGATCGGGTAGAAGGGGCGATTCCGGGCGTGAAGATTCATGGAACCCCCGCCCGGCGCGCATCGTAGGTACCGCATCCACCGGTTTGTATATCCATCTCTCGAAGGAGAACACATCCCCATGAAGTGTCAGCGCATATCGAGCCGGCTCGTCCTCGTAGGGCGAGTCTTCGCATTGACGTTGGTCGTCGCCGTCCTCGTCGCCGGCGCGGTCGACAGTTTCGCGGGTACCTGGGCGGGCAAGGTGAGCACGGGTGCCAACGGCGCCAAGACGGTGACGAGCCCGGCCAAGGGCTTCTCGGAATCGGCCACCATCAAGCTGCCCGAGCTGTGGCGCCTGGGCGGAGACTCGGAGGACGAAGAGGAGTTCTTCGGGGTCATCGGCGACATCGACATCGACGCGAGCGGGCAGATCTATCTGCTCGACAGCCAGCTCAACGAGGCCAAGATCTATACCAAGGACGGCGAGTTCGTTCGTTCGATCGGCCGCGAGGGCGAGGGACCGGGCGAGTTCCGCATGCCGTCGTCGATGTTTTTTACCAAGGACGACAAGGTCGCAGTCATTCAAATGATGCCGGGCAAGATCGTCCAGCTCACCAAGGACGGTACGCCCGCGGGCGAGCACGCCATTCCGCAGGCTCCGGACGGCGGCTTCCAACTGATCCAGGGCGGCGAATCGCGAGGCGGCAACATCGTCCTGTACATGGCGCGCCCGCAGTTCGACCAGGCCAACAACACATGGTCGCGCGCGAGCTTTCTCACCTCGATCGACGCCGCCGGCAAGCAGTTGGCCGAGTACTCGAAGAAGGAGAACGTCATCAGCATGGCGTCGGCGGAGATAAACGACGCCTCCTGGGACACCTTCGAGCGCCGCTGGGAAGTCGGTCCCGACGGCAAGGTGTACGCGTGCAACTCGTACGACAATTACGAGATCACGGTGTACGACAAGACCGGCAAGGTCGAGAAGGTGATCACGCGCGAGTACAAGCACGTGGCGCGGACGGCGGACGAGAAGGATTTCATGAACCGCATGTTCAGCCACTGGGTCAAGATGATCCCGAATTGCAAGGTCGTCATCAACGACATGAACAAGGACATCGACAGCATCTACCTGCGCGACGACGGCTCGTTATGGGTGCTCTCGAGCGCGGGGTCGCGCGACCTCGCGAAGGGAACGCTGGGCACCTTCGACGTGTTCAACCCCGAGGGCCAGTTCGTCAAGCAGGTCACCTTGCAGGGCCAGGGCAATCCTCTCGAGGACCTGTACGTGTTCGAGAAGGACCGCCTGTACGTGGTGACGAGCTTCTTGCAGGCCGCGATGTCGGCACAGGGTGTGCAGGGTCTCTACGACGAGGCCGAGGAACCCGAGCCGATGGCGGTCATCTGCTACAAGCTCGAGGGCGACGTTCTCGCCGCGCGGTAGCGATTTCGTCGGCGGTTTGTCCGCCGACTCGAGTCACCTCGACGCCGGCGTCGCGCGAGTGAGTGCGCGACGCCGGCGTCGTTCCACGTCCACCACCTCAAGGAGAGGACGCCCCGTGAAGTTCCGCATTCTGCTCGTCGTGACGGTGCTGCTCGTGGGCGCGGCCCTCGGGTGCGGCAAGAACGCGGCCGAAGGCGCGGCCGATTCCACCGCTACCGACTCCACCTCGCTCGCCAGCGCCCAGGGCTCCATGGAGAGCGACGGCGAGAACTTCGGCGCCGACGCCGCCCCGGACACCAGCGCCAAGCCGGAGCGGCGCGAACGCGCAATCAACGTCAACGCGGCGCGCGTGATCCGCGCCGACTTGGTAAGGCCCGTCATGGCCGAAGGACAACTGCGCGCGCGCCATTCCGCCGAGATCCACGCCGAGGTGGCGGGGAAGATCACGCGCGTCCCGGCGCAAGAGGGACAGGCCGTCAAGCGTGGTACCTTGCTGGTCAAGATCGACGACCGCGAGTACGAGATGGCGCTGGAAGAGGCGCGCGCGCGCTACTTGCAGGCGTTGAGCTTGTTGACCATCGAAGACGCCGACGTCGACTCGGTGGTGGCGGAGGCGCAAGAAATGCGCGACCAATTCGCCGACCTCGAGCGTCTGGAGAAAAGCGGCAAGATCACGCGCGAAGAGCGCCTCGCGCGCGAGATCGCCCTCGACGTCGAAGCCCTCAAGGAAGGCAGATTCCGCGGCGAGATCGCAGCCGCGCGCAGCGGCGTGTCGGTCGCGCGCGCCGACCTGGAGCGCGCGCGTCTGAATCTCGAGCGCACCGAGGTGCGCGCCCCCTTCGACGGCGTCGTGAGTGGACTCGCGCTGGACGCGGGCGAGCAGCTGATGGTCAATCAGGTGCTGTTCACGCTGGTCGACAATATCAACATCGAGGCGGAAGTGGGCGTGCTCGAAGCCGACGTGGGCAAGATCGCGCCCGGCGGTACCGCCATCCTCGCCATTCCCGCCCTCGGCGACACCATCCCTGCGAAGGTGGACGTTGTTAGCCCGCAGTTCAACCGCGAGACGCGCACCTGCCAGGTGCTCATGCGCCTCAAGAACGAAGACGGCCGCATGCGCCCGGGCATGTTCGCGCGCGCGCTGATCGCGGGCGAGCGCTTCGAAGACCGCCTGCTGGTGCCGCGCGAAGCCGTACTCACGCGCGAGGGGCGCCCCCTGGTGTTCAAGGTCGAAGGCGACCGCGCCAAGTGGCTCTACGTCGAGATCGGGGCCAGCAACGACCACATGGTCGAGATCACGAGCGTGCTGCAGGGCGGCACCCTCGACCCCGACGACCGCGTCGTCGTATCCGACCACTTGACGCTCGCGCACGACGCCAAGATCAAGGTGCGCCGGACCGTCGCGGCCGGGGACCCGTGGGTCTCCTCGGCGCAGGGTAGCGAATGATTCGTTTCGCGATCCACCGTCCCGTCGCCATCAGCATGCTGTTCGTCGCGCTGATGCTGGTGGGCGTGGTGAGCTTCAAGCGCATCCCGGTCGATCTGTTGCCGTCGATCACCTACCCGCGCCTCACCGTCGTCACGTCCTACGAGGACATCCCGGCCCAAGACCTCGAGCGCCTCGTTACCGAACCCCTCGAAGAAGTCGTCACCGCGCTCTCGGGTGTGCGGCGCGTGGTCTCGCGCACGCGCGAGGGCGTCTCCATGATCACGGTCGAGTACGAGTGGGGGACGCAGATGGACTTCGCGAATCTACATTTGCGCGAAGCCGTCGACCGTGTCGCCTTTCGCGAAGACTTCCCCGAGAACGCGGAGCGCCCGGTCATCCTGCGCTGGGATCCCACCTCGCGTCCCATCAGCATTCTCACCCTGGAAGGCGACGCGCCCATCGAGCAGCTGACCGAGTTCGGCGAGGAAGTGCTCAAACCCGCGTTGCAGCAGGTCGACGGCATCAGCAAGGCGGAAGTGGTGGGCGGCTCCATCCGCGAGATTCTGGTCGAGCCCGACGCGCGCAAGATGGCGATCTACGGCATCACCGTCGAGCAGATCCAGGCCGCGCTGGTGCGCAGCAACGTCACCTTCCCGGGCGGAAAGATCAAGCAGGGACCGCTGCAGATGAGCCTGCGCATCGACGGCGAATACGGCACCCTCGACGAGATCGCCGCCACCGACATCATGCGCCCGGGCCAATCGCCGATTCGTATCTCCGACGTGGCGCGTGTGATCGACACCATCAAGGAGCCGGAGGGGCTGACCCTCCTCGGCGGCAAGCCGGTGGTGTCGTTCCTCATTTATAAGGAGCCCGAGGCCAACACCATCCAGGTGACGGACGAAGTCGACCGCGCGCTCGGCGTCCTGGCCCAGGATTACGGCAGCTTCCAGTACCAGTACGTGTACCGCGACGCCGACTACGTGCGCGCCTCGTTCTCCAGCCTGGCGTGGTCACTCGTGATCGGCGCCTTGCTCGCATTTCTGGTCTTGTTCCTGTTCTTGAACGACGTGCGCAGCCCGCTCGTGGTGGGTGTGGCCATCCCGGTCTCGCTGTTGATCACGTTCGTGTTCCTGTATCTCGGCAAGGTGAAGCTCAACCTGATGAGCCTGGGCGGTCTGTCGTTCGCGGCCGGACTCCTGGTCGACAACGCCATCATCGTGATCGAGAACATCAACCGCCACGTCGAAGAAAAGGTGGGAACGAAGAAGGACTACAACGACATCGAGACGCGCCGCGTCATCGCCAAGGCGGCCGAGCAGGGGACGCGCGAGATGGGCAACGCGGTGGTCGCGTGCACGCTGACCACGGTGGCGGTTTTCTTGCCGGTGGTGTACGTGCCCGGGGTCGCGGGCGCATTTTTCCGCGACCAGGCGCTGACCGTCACCATCGCGCTCACGGTGTCGATCTTCGCCGCCATGCTCTTGCAGCCGATGCTCGCCTCGCGTTTCCTGCGCCCCCAGCGCGGGGAGAAGCGCGGCTTGTTCCGCTTGACCGACGTCGGCTTTCAGAAGTTCTACGGCGTCTACCACGGCGTGCTGGAGTCGGCCCTGCGGCGGCCCAAATCGATGATGGTCGCGCTGGTGGTCGGACTGCTCGTGTGCGGGTTCCTGGGGACGCGCATCCCGCGCAGCTTGATGCCCGAGCGTTCGTCGGGCGATCTTCGCCTGGAGCTCGAGTATCCCACCGGCACGCCGCTCGAAGAAGCGTCGGCCGCGTCCGCGAGCCTCGCGGACTGGATCGAGAGCCAGAACGAGGTCGCCAATGTGTTCACGCAGGTTGGAACGACCGAGCGCACGCTGGCCGCAATGAAGGACTACACGGCGCCCAACACCGCGCGCATGCGCATCTTCGTGGAACCACGCGCGACAACGACCCTGGGCCGGATCCAGGCGGATCTCCTCGATCTCATCGACCGCGGTGCGCCGGGCGCGCCCGAAGCCGTGCCGCTCTCCGATCTCGATTCACTCCGGATCCATTCCTGTCCCGGACCGCAGCGCGAGGTCGAG
>JAKEHA010000218.1 GCA_022615275.1 Candidatus Latescibacterota bacterium | reverse complement strand
TCTCCGTCCTCTTCGCATGGTGGTACTCCTTTCGAGAGTTTACCACGCATACGCAGAGGGGTAGGTATTGTTGCACTAATTAACGACTCGATACACTAGAAGCCGAGTTCCTTCTTGCGCGCTTGCGCGGTCGGCAGCTCGGGTTCCTTGCCGGTGATCAAGGGCAGCTTGGCGGCGCGTTCCGCGTTGATCTGGGTCCACTGCTTCTGGTCGTCGGGGACGTCTTCCTCGGGATAAATCGCCTCCACCGGGCACTCCGGCGCGCACGCGTCGCAGTCGATGCACGAATCCGGGTCGATGTAGAGCATCTCGTCGTCGGCGTGGAAGCAGTCGACCGGGCACACGACGACGCAATCGGTGAAACGACACTTCTGGCAGTTGCCGGTTACGACGTAGGTCATTCACGACTCCTTGAGATACGGCGCGCTAGGATAGGGTGCGCAAAGGCCCGGCGTCAAGCGGCTTCGCGCCGGGGCCGCGCCAGGATCGCGATCACCGCGGCGCAGACCGAGGCGCCCGCGCCGGTCGCGGCGAATGGGAGCGTGCGGGCGTTGCGTTCCGCAGTCGCCCGGGCTTGCTTGCGCTCGCAGTTCGTTATCTCGAGCTTGATGTCCCGCTCCGTGAACTCGAGCTTGCGGATCGCCTTCTCGTAGGAGCGCTCCTGCTCGCGGAGTTGGACACCGCTGGTCGCACGAATCGAGTCGGGTACGGCGGGTATGCTCCTCTGGAAGGCCTGGTAACGAAGGTTCACCGCGTGGAGCTCGGCCCAGGTGGATCGGAGCTCGGTTTCCTTTTCGGTCTGACGCGCTCGCCACTGTTCGACCGTTTGGTCGCCACGACTCCAGACCAGCGCGGCCCACGCCAAGAGGCCGGCGCCGGCCAGCGCCAGAGCGAGTGCGGCCAGTCGTACGGGTCTCATGGGTGCCATCGCGTTCGCGTTCCTTTCTAGCGGGTGCGACGTGCTGCGCCTGGGTGTTCATGCGCGCCCGCGGTCATCTCGTCGAACAAGGCCTGGACCGGGCGCATGGTTTCTTCCCAGCGCGCCCGCTCTTCGACGGCGCGCAGGTTGATACGCAGCGCCCGCTCACGTAGTTCCGAGTCGCGCCACGCGTCGATGATGGCGACCGCGAGCCGGGTGGCCTCTCCCGGCGGTACCAGGCGCCCGCTCTCGCCGTCGACGATCCATTCGCGGTTGGCCTCGATGTCGGTGACGACGGGGAAGAGCCCGCACGCCATGGCTTCGAGCAGTGACACCGAGGTCGTGTCGGATCGCGACGCCGACACGTACACGTGGTGCGACTGCAAGAGCGCGGGCATGCGCGCGTGATCGACCGCGCCCACGAACGTGATCGCGGCGGCGGCGGGCGACCTCTGGGCGCGCCCTCGCAGGGCTGCGCCCCGCGAGCCGTCGCCCGCGACCGTGAGGGATGCATCGGGCAGCGCTTCGCGCACGGCCGCGAAGGCGTCGATCACCGTCTCCACACTGTAGACGTCCTCGAGCTTGCGGTTGGTGACGATGCGCGGCCCGGTGGTGGCGCGCGCGCGCTCGGGGTGGAAGGCGGACACGTCGACGCCGTACGGAAACGTTAGAATACGGTCGACCGGGACCCCGAAGTCGCGGATGCGTTCGGTCATGACGGCCGCATCGGAGGTCACCCACCCCGCGCGGCGCAGCACGAAGCCCACGCGCCAGCGGTGGAACGCGCTCTTGGCGGGGTCGGTCATGACGTCGCTGCCCCAGGTGCTCAAGACCCACCGCCGGCCGAAGACGAGAGCCGCGATCATGCCGTAATTCGGGACGAAGTGCGCGTTCACGACGTGGGGGCGGAACGAACCCGCGATGCCTCGCACGACGCTCGCAGCCAGCGGATAGCGCAACGCGTCGGGGAGGAGGCTGGTGATGCGAATGCGCCGAAACGGGGTGGGGAATTCGTCCCCGTCTTCGAGCGAAAGCGTCAACACGTCGTATCCGTGCTGCGCGAAGTGGGAGGCCCAGCGCCGCAGGTGAACCTGGCGCGCGTCTCCCAAGAGCAGCATGCGCGGCGGCCGGAGGCGATCGAGTGGGGTCACGCGGCCAGTGTAGTGCCCGCGCCCGCGCGGTGTCAAAGTGGCGGTGCGGAGCGCGCCGCGGGGCCCGGCGCGCCCGGTTGACACCCGTGCGAGCACGGGCTACGCTCACGGCCTCGAACGCACGTCGGCAGCGAACCGTTCATCTGACGCACGAAGGAGCATCGAATCCATGAAGAGACTCTGCATCGCCGTTATCATGCTCGCGACGCTGGCGTCGTGCCGCAGCAGGCAACACCCGGTCGAGGTCTACGTGGGCCCGGCCATGGAGTCCGAGGCCCAGCCCCGGGTCGAGAAGATCGCGGTCCTGGCGACGGCGACGTCGCTCAACGACTCGGAGGATCCGGACAAGCTGGCGCCCAGGACCATGGAGCGCCTGTTGATCCAGGAGCTCGACCAGCGGCGGGACTACAAGTTCATCGCGCCCAGCCTCGTCAATCACGTGATCGAACAGAAGCAGTGGGAAGACCGCTACCAGAAGTTCCTGCGCTCCTACGCGGTCACCGACAAGATCGACACGGTGTTCCTGGGCGAGTTGTCGACCGAGCTGGGGGCCGACGCCGTGCTGATCCAGGTCGTCGACTTGTGGCAGAAGGACGAGGTCGACATCAGCGAGAACGCCACGCCCGCCACGTACGTCGGGGCCACGGTGACGATCGTGGGCGCCAAGGACGGCGCCATCCTGTTCCGCGCCAGCGACGAGGACTACCTCGAGGGCGCGCGCTCGGAAACCGCCGACCGCTCGCTGGTGACGAGCGGTTCGGGCGCGGTGTATTCGGACCTCGGCGAAAAGGTCCACCGCGCGCCGCCCTTCGACGACGTCGCGCTGAAAGTCGCAAGGGCGCTCGCATCCAGTTTGCCGGTACGGTGAACGCGGGCCACAACGGCCCCGGCCGCTGGTATCGAGCATGAACGACGACGCGCGTTGGATGGGCGAAGCCCTCGCGGAAGCGGAGCGCGCGTTCGCCGAGGGCGAAGTCCCGGTGGGTGCGGTGGTGGTGCTGGAGAACCGCGTCGTGGGACGCGGATACAATCGCACCGGCAAGAGCGGACAGCCCTTCGAGCACGCCGAAGTGGTGGCGTTGTGGGACGCGGTGGCGGGGGTGGGCGCTCGCGCGCTCGAGCAAGCGGTGCTCTATTCGACCATCGAGCCGTGCGTCATGTGTATCGGCGCGGTGCTGCTGGCGAAAGTCCCGCGCGTCGTGTTCGGCGCGCGCGAGCCGCGGACGGGGGCGTGCGAGAGTATCCTCGCCGTACCCAACGAGCCCCGCCTCCTGCACCGCGTCGCGGTGCTGGGTGGCGTCGAGGAAGAGCGGTGCCGAGCGCTGATGCAGCGCTTCTTCGAGGCCCGAAGGTAGTTCGCGCGCACGATCGCGGCCGCGATCCCGGAGGCGACGGCTTCGGTTCGGCGGAGAGATGCGAGAGTGGCTGAATCGGCACGACTGGAAATCGTGTGAGCGCGAAAGCGCTCCGAGGGTTCGAATCCCTCTCTCTCCGCCATTCACTTTTTTTCGCCCCGCTCGAGCGAGCGCGGCGCCGTTCCACTGAATGACCATGGGCGCTTTTCCATCCCCGGCTTCGGAGAGACGCTCCGCCGCGTGGTTTTGCGGCGACGGTGCAGTCACGGGCGTCGGTAGCCTGCCGTTCGTCGACGCGGCGCGCGCGATCGATTTCGTCGCGCGCTGCGCCCCCGAGGTACCGTTCTGGCCGCAACTGCGGCGCTTGTCTCCGCGCGAAGCGGCGATTCCGCAGGTCCTCGGGCCTGCGTTCAAGCACGTCGTGGTGGTGCGGGGCGAGTATGCGTTCCACGTCCCGCCCGATCGCATGGAGCGCTTCGCGGCGGCACTCGCGCGCGAGGACGCCAAGCTGGAACCCGGCAATGCGGCCGGCTTCTACGCCTTCCTGGACGCGTTCGCCCGCGGCGCCTTCCCCGAAGCGCGCGCCGCCAAGGGCCATATCATGGGGCCGGTGACGACCGCCTCCGCGCTGGAGTCGGACGGATGCTCCCTGATCGAGAACGTCGAGATGCGGCGAGTGATCGCCGAGCACGTGGCGCGCATGGCCAACGCGCAGGCCGAAGCGCTCCTGAAGGTGGCACCGTCGGCGGTGTTGGTGCTCGACGAGGCCTATCTCGGTGCGGCGCTGCGCACGCGCCCCGCGCTGCGCGCGGCCATGGTCGAGCTCTTGCGCGTCGTCGTGTTGCACGTGCGCCGGCCCGGGTTGTTGGTCGGCCTGCATTGCTGCGACGAGATGCCGCTCTCGGTCCTGAACGAAATCGCCCCCGACGTCTTCTCGTTCGACGCGCACCACGGCGGCGCCGTCTTCGCCGCGGACCCCGACGCGCGCCGCTTCGTGGCCGAAGGCGGCCACGTGGCGTGGGGCTGGGTGCCGACGCGCGACGACCTGCGCGACGTCGACGCCGCCGCGATGGCCGACCGCTGGTGGAGTGCCGCCCAGCGCCTGGTGGAAGACGGCGGGGAAATCGACGTCGCGCGTATCCGCTGCCGCTCGATGGTGACCGCGTCGTGCGGGCTCGCCGGCTCCAGCGAAGAGACGTGCGAGCGCTCGTTCGCGCTGGCGCGCGAGCTATCGCTTCGCTTCGCCGAGCGCGCGGAGGCACAACCATGATGCCGAACGACACCGCAGAGCACCCCAGCTCCCCGTGCACGAGCCTGTGCGTGGTGGATCCAACCACCGGCTGGTGCGAAGGATGCTTTCGCACCCTCGACGAGATCGCGTGCTGGTCGGCCATGACGGCGGCGGAGAAGTGGGCGGTGCTGCGCGAGATTCACGCGCGCCAGGGGCGACCGGAGCCGTTCGATGGCTGACGCCGCGACGTTGCAAGCGCGCATCGACGCGTCGGAGACCCGCGTCGCGAAGGTGGTCGCCCCCGCCACGACCAACCTCTACGACACGCTCTTCGGCGGCACCCTCCTGGCCTGGATGGACGAGGTAGCGTTCATCACGGCGACCCGCTTTGGACGGTGTCCGTTCGTTACGGTGTCGCTGGAGCGGATCGACTTCAAGCACCCGATCCCGGCCGGGACCATCGTCGAGTTGATCGCGCGCGTGGAGTCCGTGGGCCGTACGAGCCTCAAGGTGCGCATCGACGTGTTCGTCGAGCACATGCTGAAGGCCGACCGCCTCAAGGCGGTCACCGGCTCGGTCACGATGGTCGCGATCGACGAGAACAAGCGCCCGGCGCCGATTCCCTAGACTTGCCTTTCCGGGCGATGCTGGGTTAGTATTCGCCCGGAGAGATGCCAGAGTGGTTGAATGGGGCGGTCTCGAAAACCGTTGAGCGCGCAAGCGTTCCGAGGGTTCGAATCCCTCTCTCTCCGCCAGATTTCGTGACCTCGAAATAACACCCGACCGTGCGGAATCGGATATGGGTGGGGCTGTAGCTCAGCTGGGAGAGCGCCTCGTTCGCAATGAGGAGGTCGTCGGTTCGATCCCGATCAGCTCCACCATTTTTCCCGCGCGCGCGTGGCGGCCGGGTCCCACGCAATGGTCTCTCGTAAATTCCGTCAGGACCGGAAGGTAGCAGCGGTAAACGATTCGGATCATGTGACGTGGATCAGCCTGGCTGCCACTCGCGGCGCGGTTTCGATCCCATAACCCGATGTTCGCGTCGGCGCGAACGAACGAGCACTGACCGATGAGCTACGAAGTCCTCGCACGCAAATGGCGGCCGCTCACCTTCGACGACGTCGTCGGGCAGGAGCACGTCACCCACACCCTCAAGAAGGCGGTCGAGACCCAGCGCGTCTCGCACGCGTATCTCTTCTCCGGCCCGCGCGGGTGCGGAAAGACCAGCACCGCGCGCGTCCTCGCGCGCGTCCTGAATTGCGAGAACGTCCAGGGCGGCAACCCCTGCAATGCGTGCGCGTCGTGCGTGGCCGTCATCAAGGGCAACCACCTCGACGTGATGGAGATCGACGGCGCGTCGCACACCGGTGTGGGCGAAGTCCGCGAGCTGCAGGAGAGCATCGGCTTCGCGCCCGGCCAGAGCCGCAACAAGGTCTATGTCATCGACGAAGTGCACATGCTCTCGACGCACGCGTTCAACGCGCTCCTGAAGACGCTCGAGGAGCCCCCCGCGCACGTGTACTTCATCTTCGCGACCACCTCGCCGCAGAAGATTCCCGACACCATCAAGTCGCGCTGCCAGCGCCACCACTTCAAGCGCCTCGAGAACGCCGAGATCGCCGCGCGCCTGGAAGAGATCTGCAAGGCGGAGAAGGTCCGCTACGAGATGGACGGACTGCGTTTGCTCGCGCGCAAGGCCGACGGCAGCATGCGCGACGGGACGAGCCTCCTCGACCAGTGCGTCACCGCCTCGGGTAATCACGTTACGGCGGTGGCGGTGCGCGGGATCCTCGGCCTCGTCGATCAAGAGAAGGTACTCGCGTTTGTGGACGCAATCGCGGCCGGCGACGCCACACGGACGCTGCAACTCCTCGACACCGCGGTCAACGAGGGCGTCGACCTGCAAGACTTGCTGGCGGCGCTCGTCGAGAGCTACCGGGACCTCATGGTGCTATCGGTGCCCGGCGACCTCTCGTCGCTGCTGTTCCGCTCGCAAAGCGAGATCGAGCACTTGAACGCGAGCCGCGCCCACTACGAGCTGGCCGATTTGGTGACCGTCGTCGAACGGCTGTGCAACGCGGCGCCGCGCTTGAAGACGATGTCCGATCCGCGCGTGTATTTCGAGACGGTGCTGGTCGACCTCGCGCTCCTCGATCGCCAGACCGACATTCGCACGCTGATCGCGCGCCTCGAGGGGTCTTCCACCGAGGGCGGCGGCGAGACGCTGACGGTGCGGGGGCGCGTGCGCGAGCTGCGCCGCACCGCGAAGGGCCGCTTCGCCCACAACGCGTTCGTGTTCGAGGATGAAAACGGTGTCGCGAAAGTGCTGGGTGAGCTGACCTACTTCCGCGTCGATCCTGAAGCGCGGGTCGCGCCGGCCGCGGTCGATCGCGCGTTCATTC
>JAKEHA010000217.1 GCA_022615275.1 Candidatus Latescibacterota bacterium | reverse complement strand
TGTTCCGGATACTGGTGCGCCAGCACTGTCGCCATGGCCCAAGTGCCGCTCGCATGACCGGACGGAAACGACAAGAGCCCGCCGCTGACCGGGTCGTCGGCGAACACGTGGCCCGGCCCCGTCCAATCGGAGTCGTTACCCTCGATTTCGCGCGGTCGCTCGCGACGCGTGAGATTCTTTAGAGCTTCCGTCCACACGGCGGAGGTCAGTACGGACTCGAGCAGCATCAGACTGGTGTCGCGTTCGCGCTGAGAATCCGCGAACAATCCTACGGCACCGAACCCCGCCACCAATGCGACCGCGTTGCGGGTGGAGACGACGTTGGAGTAACTCTGCATCGAGGATTGGAAGCCCGATCCGTTGCGGATCGACGCCGGTGCGAGCACGTCGCGCGTGATCCCGTCGGAGGCGATGAGCGCCGCAACCCCGGCGGTGCCGATGAAGAACGTCCAGGGCTCGTCGCGAGCTAGGCGGAACGGGTACGTCGCCTGGGTCGCAAAATCGCCACCGAGTGCATTCACGGCCGACCAGGCGCCGTCGATCACGAATCCACCCCGGCTCGAGCCGTCGCGCCACGATTCCGAAGGAGGCACCTGCACCGTCACCGGGGCTTCGTCGAAAGCATACGAAGTCGGCGGAAACAGCGAGGCGAGGGCGATGGCCGCAATGGCGCCGATATGACGATTGGCTGCGGTCACCAGAACCTCGATTCAGCGGATGACGGAGGGGCGGTGCTCAATAGAGCACGAATCGGGCCATGCGACGGGCTTGGGGGAGCCCCGGAGTCGCTTCGAGAACACGCTCCAATGGATGGAACCGGCGAACGGGGCGCTTCGTGACGACGAACTTCGCTATCGAAGAATTAGCAAGCGCCGCGCAGCGACGGCACCGGCACCCTCGAGCTGGTAGAAATAAACACCACTCGGTACGATGCGCCTGGCATCGTCCCGTCCGTCCCACGCCACGCGATGGCGTCCACTGTTCTGGAAACCGTTCGCCAAGGAGACGACGCGACGGCCGCGTGCGTCGTAAACGGCGACGCGCACCGTCGCGGGGCGATCGAGCGTGTATTCGAACTCCGTGCGCACGACGAACGGGTTCGGATAGTTTTGCCCGAGTTGCAGCGCCGGCACCGGCACGCGAACGGTGGCTTCGGGAGATTGGAACGATTCGCCGGCCGTGGTTTGTACTGTCAGGGAGTAGACGTAGGTGCGGCCCGCCACCACGTCGCCGTCGATGCACGTGCGGGCTCCGGATTCGGCGGGGCCGTCGGCGACGACGCGCGGGTAGCTCTCATCGTCATCGCGCCGGTAGAGCGTGTAGCTCTCCAGCGCTTCGTCGGCCCAGACGTCCCACCGAACTTCGACCGCGGCGCCGGCCGCGCGTGCCTCGAAATGGGTGATGAAAACGGGATTCAGCGGCTCGTCTCCCAGCAGGGTCAGGAAGACGTCGGTACCCCCTGCGCTCGTCAGGTTGCCTCCGCCGAAATCGACGGTGGAGAAGAAGTGGCCGCCCAGCGCGATCTTGCCCGCTCCGTCGATCGCGATCGCTTCGGCCTGCTGGTCGGTGGTTCCGCCGAACGCAGCACTCCATATATGTCCGCCGCTTGGGTCGAAGCGCGCGACGAAGATGTCGACGCCGCCGTTGTTGGTCAGCGTCCCGCCCCCGAAGTCGATGGTGCTCGCGTAGTAACCCGTCAGCGCGATGCCACCGAGCGCGTCGATCGTGACCGCCTTCGCGGTCTGGTTGCCCGTGGTGCCGAAACGCTGGCTCCACGTATGGCCGCCGTCCTCGTCGAACTTGACCAGGTAGATGTCGTCGCCACCCGCGGACGTAAGGGTCGACCCGCCGAAATTCACCGTGCTCTCGAAATGACCGGTCGCGATCACGTTGCCCGACGCGTCGGTCGCGACCGATTCTCCCCATTGGTCGTTGCTGCTGTTGCCGAAACGCTGGCTCCAAAGGTGCGAGCCGGTCGAACTCAGCTTGGCGAGGAAGATATCGTTGCCGGCCACACTCACCAGCTGGCCGCCTCCGAAATCGACGGTGCCGTCGTAGTAGCCGGTCAGAACGACGTTGCCCGATCCGTCGACGGCGACGGACTCCAGGCGCTGGTCGCCCTGCGCGCCGAAGCGCTGGCTCCAGACGTGGTTGCCGCCGGCGTCGAACGTGGCGACGAAGATGTCCACGCCGCCGGCGCTGGAGAGATTCGATCCGCCGAAGTTGACCGTTCCCAGGAACCACCCCGCGAGCACGATCACGTTCGCGGGTCCGATCGCGATGGAGCGAGCAATTTGATCCGTGCTCGCGTCGCCGTAGCGCTTGCTCCAGACGTGATCCCCGTCGGAATCGAGCTTGGCGAAGAAGATGTCGTCGCCGCCCAGGCTGGTGAGCGGCGAGCCCCCGAAGTTCACCGTGCCCCAGTGGCTTCCCGCCACCAGCACGTTGCCCGCACCGTCGGTCGCAACCGCGTACGCGATTTGATTGGGATTCACGTCCCCGAAGCGTTTGCTCCACAGATGAGAACCGTCGGTAGCGAAGGATGCGAGGAAGACGTCGGTTCCGCCCGCGCTCGTCAGCAGACCACCGCCGAAATTCGCCGTGCTCAAGAACCCGCCCGCGATCAGCACGTTGCCGCTGGCGTCCACGGCCACCGAGTACGAGGTTTGGTCCGTGCTCGCATCGCCGAATCTCTTGCTCCAGTAGTGCACCGGGCTGGCGTGCGCGACGGAAATCAGCACGAGAGCCATGGTCGCATGCAAGATCGCTGCGCGTGTTCTCATGGGTTGGCCTCCTTGCGGGCTACGCCGTGTACGCTGCGATACAACGCCGGCAGGACCACCAGTGTCAAGAAAGTAGATGAAAGGATTCCGCCGATGACGACGGTCGCCAGCGGCCGCTGTACCTCGGCGCCGCTGCCGGTCGCGATCGCCATCGGGACGAATCCCAGTGCCGCGACCAGCGCGGTCATGAGAACCGGGCGCAGGCGCGCGAGCGCACCGTCCGTGATGGCGTCGTCCAACGACATTCCGTCGCGGCGCAGCGAATTGATGAACGTCACCATCACCAGCCCGTTGAGCACCGCGATTCCGGACAACGCGATGAACCCGACCCCGGCCGAGATCGAGAAGGGAATCCCTCGGATCCACAGTGCCACGATGCCGCCCGTGAGCGCGAGGGGGACGCCCGAGAAAACGATGAGCGAGTGCTTCACCGAGTTGAAGGTCGCGAAGAGGAGCGTGAAGATGAGGAGGAGCGAGAGCGGTACCACGATTGTCAGCCGTTTGCGCGCCGCGATCAGGTTCTCGAACTGTCCGCCCCACTCGATCCAGTAGCCCGGCGGGAGATCGACTCCGGACTCGACGCGTCGCTGCGCTTCCGCGACGAACGATCCGAGGTCGCGCTCGCGCACGTTGGCCTGCACGACGATGCGACGCTTGCCGTTCTCGCGGCTGATCTGGTTGGGCCCCTCGCGCACCGCGATCTCCGCAACCGATGCGAGCGGCACGAAGGCAGCCTCGTGCCGCTCGCCTTC
>JAKEHA010000216.1 GCA_022615275.1 Candidatus Latescibacterota bacterium | reverse complement strand
GGAGACGGCGACGAATCGGGAGTGACCCTCGTGATGAAACGCCGAAGGCCCCGTCACCGCGTGGTGGCGGGGCCTTCTTGCGTTCCGCGCGTCCCGAAAGAGTGCCCAGGCGGAGGACTCTAGGTGTCGTCCTTGTCCTCGTCGTCGTCATCGTCCCAATCCCAGTCGTGGTCCTCGTCGTGATTGTGCTTCTTGGCCTCCGCCCTCCAACGCTTGGCCATCGACTTGAAGCGCGCGTCCGAATGCAGCGGTTCGAGGTCGTCGTCCCAGCGCGCGTGATTCCACATCTCCATGCCCGCGGCCTCCGACTTCTCCAGCCACGCGATGGCACCGTCGACGTCGTCGGCCTGCGCGCGCGAGCACGCGAGGTTGTACATCGTGGTCGGCGTCTTGTAACCGAAGTCGAGCGCCTTCTGGAACGACGTCGTGCTCTTCTCCGGGTCTTCCGCGGCGAGCTGCGCGTAGCCCAGGTTGAACCACGCGCGCCCGATCTTCGGGTGCTTCTGCGCCATTTCTTCGAAGTGCGGGACCGCCTTGCGCCAGTTCTTCTTGTCGTTGCCCTTCCACGACCAGTTGCCGTTGAAGTTGCCCCACCAACCACCGCCGTGGAGAGTCAGGTCTTCAGCGAGAGTGACCATCTGGTCGAAGCGCGCCTCGCCGTGGAGCGGGACGAGGTCGGGGTCCTCCTGCATGTGCTCGGCATTGACGGTGCCGGTCGTGATGGACTGTTCGAGTAACTCGAGCGCTTCGTCTTTTTTGCCGGCCAGTGAGCGCGCGCACGCCTTGTTGTAGAGCGCGTCCTCGTCCTTGCTGACCTTGAACTCGTTGTCGAACGCCTTGGCCGCGCCCTCGTAGTCGCCCGAGCGCAACAGATCGATGCCGACCGAATTCCAGTCGCCCTCGTCGACCTCTTTCGCTTTGGCGAGGCGTTCGTAGTCCCGCGTGGCGGCGCGTCGCTCCGACTCCGCCTCGGGGGAGCTCATGACGAGGGCGAGCAGCTTCTGGAAACGCGGGTCGCCGCGCAGCGAATTCAAGTCCTCGTCCTCGGCGTAGTACTGGGGATTGTCGAAGCCCTCTTCGAACGCCTCTTGCAACATCTCGATGGCACGGCTGGGCTGGTCGGCGAGCGCGTACGAACACCCGGCGTTGTAGTACGCGGTCTCGGTGCGATAACCGCGCTTGGCCGCGTTCTCGTAGGCTTCGCCCGCGCGCGCGAAGCGCTCGCGGTTGTACAACTCACTCGCCCGCGAGTACCACTCGCGGCCGGAGCGCTCGTCTTCGTCGTTGTCGGCCAGATAGTACTCCGGGCCCGCGGGCGCGGCCGTGTCTATGTCGAACTTCTCCTTGGTCGCCGTGACCGTCTCCTCTTCGAAGGAATAGTGCTGCGCCTCGACCATATCGGGCGATTCGGCCGGGATGACGAGCGCGGACGACGCGGGGGTCGGGCGCACGGCCGCCACCAGGGCGAAGAGCAAGAGCGCCGCGCACGCCGAGGCGGTCAGCGAGCGCCGCGACGTCGTGGCGTGCGGGATGCGCGCGGAAAGGATCGACACCACGCGCTTTTCCAACGACGAACGCGTCGCGAAGGCGAGCGCCGAGCCGGCCAGGGGATCGCGCACCATCGCCGTGCGCGCGATGGCAACCAGGTGCTCGGCGTAATCGGAGCCGCGGACACCGTTCGCCAGCACGATCTCGTCGCACGCGCGCTCGGCGTCGCGACGGGCGCTCTTCGAAAGCAGCCACACCAGCGGATGGAACCAGAACAGCGAGGTCACGACGCGCGCGACGAAGAGCCACGCCACGTCGTGGCGCCGCACGTGCGCCAGCTCGTGCAGCAAGACGACGCGCAGCCGCTCGCGCGACCAAACGGCCGCCGACGTGGGGATCACGACGCGGGGGCGGAGCGCACCCACGACCATCGGGATCGCCACGTCGCGCGACACGCCCACGTCCACCGTGCGTTTGATCCCGAGCACGCGGCACGCGCGCTCGCATTCGTCCCAGAGCTCGTGGTCGGATATCGACGCCGCGCCCCTCGACAGACGCCGCGCGCCGACGACGCCCATTGCGATCCAGCCGAGCAGGCAGATCGCCACCGTGAACCATGTCATCGCGGCGAATCCTTTCCAGCCGATCGACGCGATGGAGTCGCGAATGCCCGAGATTACGACCCGCCCGATGACCGCGAGGGGTCCGCGCGACGCGGGCTTCACCGGCGCGGGAGTGATGACTGGCGCGGGCGCTACGACGGTCGCCGGTGCCACCGTCGGAGCAGGCGCTTCCGACGGGGCGTCGATCGCGAAGGGAAACGCGCGCGGAGCCGGGGGCGTTACGACCGCTTCGGGCGCGGGAAGAATGGGGATCGAAAGCGTGGGCAGGATCGCCGAGGCCGCCGGCAAGAGGGCGACGGCCGCCAGGCTGGCGATCGCGACCGCGTGCCGTGTGGCCGGCCGCGCGCTGCGCACGATGGCGAGGAACGCGCACGCGATAGCGGCGAGGAACGAGGCGCGCCAGAACCACCACGCGAACGATTCGGTCGTGATCGAGTCCACCAAAGTCGAAAAGATCGGAGTCATGGTCATCGTCCTTCCTTGCGCGCGCGCTCGATGAGCGCGGCCATGCGATCCAGGTCCTCCTCGGTCAGATCGGCGCCCGGGTTCTCCAGGAGGGCGGCCACCGCGCCCGCCGCCGAACCGTCGAAGAAGGTCTTGAGCAAGTGATCCACGGCACTCCGGCGCGCCTTGTTCAACGCGACCGTCGGCCGGTAGATGTAGCGCTTGCCGTCGTGCTCGTGGGTAATCAGCCCTTTTTGTTCGAGGACGCGCAGGGTCGCGCGAACCGCCGAGTAACTGGGCGGGGAGGGAATCCGCCCTTGGACCTCGCCCGCGCTGGCACTGCCCGCGCTATACAGGACATCCATGATCTCCCGTTCGCGGCGACTCAAGCTGGGTAGGCGTTTCATGACGTTTGTGTACGTAGTCCTTTCCATGGGGGTTGCCTTCCACCTGCTGCTTTTTTAGCAAGTGCTGGAAAACTAGCACATGGCGGGTGGCGCGGTCAACCGACTTCTTGGGAGCGCTCCGCGGAGGGGTCGGGCTCGGGCAGGCCCAACTTTAAGAAAATTAGACCTTTACACGCCCCAAGGGGGGACGTATGATTCGACCACGCCATCCTCCCCGACTTCAGGACAATATCGTTCAGCCTCCCTTTTTGAGAGTCGCTCAACTTTTCAGGTCCCCTCGATGATCGATGGATTTGCGGTCCGGCACCGTGTCGGGTCGCACGTGAAGCTCAACGGGATGCCCGGAACTAGCCGGAGATTCCGCGAGCTTCGACAAGCCGGTCATCCGGCATTTTGGAGAACAGAAGAATGAAGAAGATCTACGTGGGCAATCTGCCCTTCAGTGCTACCGAAGAGCAGGTCAGAACCCTGTTCAGCAAGCACGGCACCGTGCAGTCCGTCAGCTTGATCAACGACCGAGAGACCGGCCGCCCGCGCGGCTTCGGCTTCGTGGAGATCAGCGACAACGGACTGGCCCCGGCCCTCAAGGCCCTCGACGGCTTCGAGATGGACGGCCGCGCGCTGAAGGTGAACGAGGCGGAAGCCAAGCCGCGCGGCGGCAACGGCGGCGGCAGCCGCTGGTAAGGCTCGCCCTACCCACGCGTTCGTAATGCGAGGACCCCGTCACCGAAAGATGGCGGGGTCTTCGTTGTTTTCGGGCGGCGGCGAGTGCGCGGGGTTGTGGCACGCCCATGGCTCTGCTATCGTCGCCTGCGAGCGCCGCTATTCCGCCCCAAAGGACTCCCCAATGAAAACCAGCTTCGAGATCTCGCGCGACGTGCCCCTGACCCACATGCGCGCTTATATGGCGCAGTTCGGGCTCACCGACGACGATTTCGACTTCTACGGGAAATTCACCGGCAAAATCCGCCTCGACTGGCTCGAAAGACAGGCGGATCGCCCCGACGGGAAGCTCATCCTCGTGACCGCCATGACGCCGACCAGCCGCGGCGTATGGGATCGATGGCGCGCGGACACGAGTTTCACCTGCTCCTCTTCGACGTCGACTCCCGCTTCAAGAAGCACGAGCAAGCGGGCGATGAGCCACTGGACGGGCACGCGTGCGCACGCGTGAACATGATCGACGCGGAAGGGAACCCCGCGTCGCTCCTCGTGGACAAGCGCAGCCATCGGCCGCGCATGCTGGAGCTGAACCCGCCCGGCGCGGCCGGCCCCGTGCGCGTTTTCTTCGAAGACTGGCGTCGCGTCGGCGATCTCCTCTACTTCCACTCGTTCTTGCTGACCGAAGGGCCGGAGCGGACCTTCACCTACCGTTACACCAGTATCGCGCCCAACGCCGTCGACGCGAGCGTGCTTCACGGGACGCCCAGGTAGTTGATGGCCTTCCTTCCCGTCCGGTACCACGTGTACTCGGTCTCGCGGATTCGCCTCACGATCTCATCACTCTCCGGAAAGTCCGAGCGCACGTAGTAAAGGTGCGCGTCGTACGGACTGTCCCCGTACGCCGCCGCCGGTGTGTACCCGTTCTTCTCCGCGTACGCCTTCAAGACCATCGCCATCTCGAACCATTCCCTGCCGCGTGCGTCGCGCGGCTCGCGCGGGGGCACGAGCGGTGAGAAGAACTCGTGGAACACGATGAGGTGGGGGCCGAAGCGGCCCAGGTATTCCTCGGTAATAGCGCCGTGGTGCGCGATCCACGAATCGCTCAAACCCCACGTGTCCAGCGCCGTCCATCGCGAGTACAACGGCAAGAGACCCGATTCCGACGTGGCCACACGCAAGCCCCGGTCCGCGTAATCGGAAAGCGCGACGGCCACGTCGTAGCGACCGTCGCGGTGGTAGCCGAGCCGCATCGTCGCGTGCAGGTAGACCACGGCCCACATCGCGACGGTCGCGAGCGCGAGCACGAGCCGTTGTCCAGGTAGGAGGCCTCCGAAGCGGGGTGCCACGGCGTCCCCGAGGCCGGCAACGAGCGGCCAACACGACATCAGCGCGATCGGCAAGAGCGCGTACTGGAATCGCGCGCCGTAGTTCATCTCGTCGGAGAGCACCGCGAATGCCGCGGCGAACCCGACCAGGGGGATGGAGAACGCGAGCACCAACCGGCGCGTTCGCGTCGAGAGCAAACCCAACGCGAAAACCGGTAGCAACGGCATGCAGAGCTTGATGGTCATGAGCACCGAACTCTGCAGGCTTCCGACTTGGATGTGCGCGCCACCTTTCTTGTAGAACGCATTCGGCAGCGGAAAACCGAAATAGTGCCATCTCCACAAAAAGTAGGCGCCACCCACGATCAAGAACACGGCGAGATAGCTAATCGTGGTTCGCCGCGAGCCTCGCCAGCCGTTGAGAAACAGAATCGTGCCCAGCATCAAGGCGGACAGGATCACGCCCTCGGGCCGAATCAGCGCGGTGACCAGCGCGAAAAGCGCGAAACCCAGCGCCGAGCTCGCCGATTCTCCTCGCTGAACGATGTGCAGCGCGACGCACCACGAAAGGCTCGCGAAAAGCGCGAAGAACGGGGTGCCGAAATACGCCGAGACGTAGAACAGCCCCGGCCCGAGGGCCAGGTACGAGCACGCGATCGAAACGGGGAGAGCGGGCAGACGGAAGTGTCTCCTCGCGGTCGCGTATACGACGCCCACGGTGAGTAGATGGGAAGCGAATCCGATACCGCGCGTCGCTATCTCCAGCGCCACCCCCAGCTTCACCAGCAGGGCAACCACGGCCATGAACAGGAAGTCGGTGGCGCCGTCCACCGGTGCCTCGCCCACATTCCATACGATCCCGTGCCCGCCGGCCAGGTGGCCCGCATAGCGCATGAGGATGGCCGCGTCCTCGAACGGCGAGACGGAGAAATCGACGAAAACGGCCGCAAACACCAATGTTGCAATCAGCAGGACCAGCAGGGCGGGGAGGTCGGAAGGGAGGTTCCGCATGGGTTCGGAATACCGGATCGGGAATCACGTTACCACGAGGCCACCGGCGGCGCAACCGGGGGTGCCGTTAACGGCCGCTCATACATTTGTGTAGACGAACCTTTGCGCGCCGTTTAAGATTCCCCGCGTTCGCCTATCGAGCGGACGACGGCACCGACCGACCTTCCTGTCTCCCCCGGTCGATGCCGCCCGGTTTTTCGACCCGCGGTCGATCCTGCTGCGACCGCGACGGGGAGGTATCCGCACACATCATCCAACCGAAGCAGGGCGCACGCGCCCTAGTCGTTTTTTCCCTTGGGTGCCCCACCGTAATCGTCGCCCGACGACTCGACGCGGGGCGTGAAAACGAACTTGTGAGGAGAGAGAGATGAACCGCAAGTCATTGCGCGTTACCGTGTCTTTGCTCGCATTCTCCATTCTCTTAGTTACATCGGTGTGGGCGTCCGCCCCGGTTTCGCCGGTACTGAACGGCGGCGCGCCCGGCGACGAGGTCCTGCCGTACGCACCCGATCGCATCATCGTGAAGTTCAAGGACTCCAGCATGCAGCTCTCGACGCTCAAGATTCCCCGGCAGGTGGGTGCGGTCGCGCCCGGCACCATGACGGGGCTGTCTTCGGTCGATGCGCTCAACCGGCAGATGCGCGTCGTGCAGATTTCGCGGCCGTTCATCGAGCCGAGAAACCTGGTCGAAGCGCGGCAGATCGGACTCGAGCGCACGTTCATGCTGCACGTCGCGAGCGGCGTGGACATCGAGGAAATGCTGCGCCAGTACTCCGCGGATCCCAACGTCGAGCACGCGACACCGGACTGGCGTGCGTTCCCGGCCGTCGTACCGACGGATCCGGCCTACGTGCAGCACTGGGGTCACAACAACACGGCGCAGCTGCCCGGCCTCGACTGGGGCGGCACCTACGACCACACGCTGCCCACCACCGTCGGCACGCCGGGCTTCGACACCAACGCGCAGCTCGGGTGGGACGGAACGGCGGGGTTCGGCGATCCCAACGTGATCATCGCCATCATCGACTCGGGCGTGAACTTGAGCCACCCCGACCTCACACTGGTGGCGGGCTGGGACTACGGCAGCGGCGACAGCAACCCCGAAGACAACTCCTCGGCACCCGGACACGGCACCGCGTGCGCGGGTGTCGCGGCCGCCGAAGCCAACAACGGGTTGGGCGCGTGCGGCGCGGCCCCGGGTTGCCGCATCATGCCGCTCAAAGTCGCGAACAACGCGGGGCAGATGTTCTTCTCCTCG
>JAKEHA010000215.1 GCA_022615275.1 Candidatus Latescibacterota bacterium | reverse complement strand
TCTGTGGAAGGACGTCGTGCCGGTCGCGTTTCACATCGACTATTGGGACTACTTGGGATGGGTCGACGTGTTCGCGCGCCCCGAGTTCAGCGAGCGCCAGCGCGACTACGCGGCGGAGTGGAAGTCGGACCGCGTGTACACGCCGGGCTTCGTCTTGAACGGGAGCGAATGGCGCGGCTGGTTCGACGGTAAGCCGATCCCCTCTTCGCAAGCCGACATGGGCACGCTCACGCTCGATGTGCTTGCGGGATCGGCGACGGTCCGATTCGCGTTCCCGAAGGGCACGCGAATGATCATGCACGGACGACCCGAAGCGTTCGTGGCCGTGCTCGGGAGCGGCTTGTCGAGAGACGTAAAGGCCGGAGAGAACAAGGGCAAGAAACTGCTGCACGACTTCGTCGTGTTGGACGTGCAGCGCGTGACGCTGAGCGAAAACGGCGACGCGTGGACGGGAACGGGAGCGTGGCGTATCGCGAAGCCGGAAACACCGCGTTACGCGGCCGCGGTCTGGGTCGTTCCCGAAGGGAGTCGGGAGCCGTTGCAGGCGGCGGGCGCTTGGCTGACACCGGCCGCGGTCGCTGCGTTGCGCACGATCGACGAAAGGAACGACAAGATGTCGAAGATCAACAAGACCGACAAGGAATGGAAAGAAGTCCTCTCCCCCGAAGCGTACCGAGTGGCGCGCGAGAAGGGGACCGAACCGGCGTTCACGGGTTCGTACTGGAACAACCACGACGCGGGCGTCTACGTGTGCGTCGCCTGCGGGCAGCCGTTGTTCGCGTCGGATACCAAGTTCGACTCCGGCACGGGGTGGCCCAGCTTCTACGAGCCGGTCGACGACAAGAACGTGGCGATGGATGGCGACGACAGCCACGGGATGCAGCGCACCGAGGTGCTCTGCAGCCGGTGCGAGTCCCACCTGGGGCACGTCTTCGACGACGGCCCCCGCCCCACCGGGCTCCGGTACTGCATTAACTCGGTCTCGCTGAAGTTCGTCCCCAAGGACGCGAAGGGCGACCCCTCGAAGAAGTAGCTCTTCGCGTCCCTCCAGGGACGCTCACTCCCTGACTCCAATTTAACCTATTGTCAGTGCTAGGGATCACCAGCTAATGGAAATTGATAGTAGCTTGAGCAGCTATCTTGAATCCGCCGCTTGACCGGCGCCGCAGTAAGATAGTAGCCTGCGCTACTATGAGTCTCGTCGCCGCCCTCGAATCCCTCGGTCTCGCCCAAACCGAGGCCCTCTCCTACGCGTTTCTCGCCGGGAGTGCCCCCACCACCGGCTATAAGGTGGCGCGCGGGATCGGCAAGCCGACCGCGAATGTCTATCGGGCGCTGGAGTCGCTCGAGCGCAAGGGCCTGGTCGTCCAAGATCGCGGGACGCCGCCCGCCTACCGCGCGCTTCCGCCCGACGACATGCTCGCGCGCCTCGAGCGCGAGTTCCTGGAGCGAAAGACGCGCGCCGCGCAGGAGCTGGCCGCCCTCAAGCCGAGCACCGACGACGAGAAGTTGTACGCGCTCAAGACTCAGGAGCACGTGACGGCGCGCGCGCATCTCCTGTTGGCAGCGGCACGCCGCATCGTATTGATCGAAGCCCCCGCCGCGTCACTCGCGGGGCTCACCGCCGCCGTCGACGACGCGCGCTCGCGCGGAGTCCGCGTCGTCATCGTCACCGACCAGGCGCCCGCGGCCCCGCACGACGACACCGTCGTGGGCGAGCGGCGCGCGATTGGGATCGCGCGCATGGTCGCCGACGCGCGCGACTCGATCGTCTCCGCGCTACCCAACGAAAGCGGCGGCGTGCGGGAAGCCATCTGGACGCGCAGCCTCCTCCTGGGGCGCATGCTCCACGACGCCCTGGTTTCCGAAATCTTCTATGGTCTGGTCGAGCGATCGCTCGAGGACGGCATCAGCGTGGATGAAGTGGAAGACGCTTTCGAACGCTGTCGAAGGATTCGCGAGAGCCTTTAGTGGCCGATCCGGCGGGAACGCGACGCAGCCGGCACGTCACCCAAGTGCCCGCGCGCACGGTTTCAGCTTCGCGAACGCTCCAGAGATCCCCGGCCGCGTCGAACTCGCACGCCACCCCCGAGGACAGGAGGGCGAAGCGCTCGGTGCTGCGCGCGAGGAGCATCAACTTGATCGCGGGCGATTCCATAGAGCGGGCGCCCGCCAGGCGCGCGAATTCCTCGGCTGCCTCGCGCGGCGTGGAAACGCGCAATTTTTCCGCGAGCGAAACGAACGCGCCGCGGCCATCGTCGGCGACGACAAAATCGATTTCGCGCGCGGTGGTGGCGAGCTCGAAGGTGATCCAGGACGCGCCCGCGTGCTCGACGGCATTGTCGAGCAGCTCCTTGAAGATGCCGCGGCACGCCTCCCGCAACGCCGCGCGGTCCCCCGCCAAGACCGGTGCCCCATGCTCGTTCCATACCCGCACGGCGCTCAAGACCGGGGTCACCCGAAACTCGCGCGAGAACGCGGAGGTGCGCCGCAGCATATAGGCCCGGGCGCGGGTATGACCCGCCTCGTCGAGCAGCCCGGTTTGTACCAGCGCATCGAGGTGGCGGTTTGCGGCCTGCCGCGAAATCCCGTATGCTTGCGCGACTCGCCGGGCGATGCCCTTGGGGTCCGCGTCGACGTGGTCCAAGATGAAGCCATGGATCGATCGCGTTCGGTGCCGTTCCACGAGCTTGCGTTTAGAGGCAGGCCCAGGACATTGTCAACATTTTTTAGCGACCGCCCAGACCTGAGGCAGCCATGATTGTCAATATTCGGCGGCGCTATTGTCAACTTTGGATCGATCTTATTGTCAACTTACGGGCCGCTTTTATTGTCAACTTTAGTGCCTGATAGGAATGTCGCTAAACAGGTTAAGTATATGAACAGCATCCGCGAGTTTTTCGAGACGATCAGGGTCGAGCACACCGTCTTCGCGCTTCCCTTCGCGTACGCGACGCTGTTCTTGGCGGGCGGCGGTTGGCCGACTGCGTCGAACTTGATTTGGATCACCGTGGCGATGGTCGCGGCCCGGACCGTGGGCATGGCCGTCAACCGGGTGATCGACGCCGAGATCGATGCCCGCAACCCGCGCACCGCTTCGCGCGCGATCCCGGCCGGCCGGCTGCGCAGCTCGCGGGCCCTCGCCTTCAGCGTGGTGGCCTTGGCGCTGTTCGTCGCCGCGGTCTGGCAGCTCCACCCCGTCTGTCGAAAGCTCTGGCCGATCGTCATCGCCGCGATGGTGGCCTACCCCTACGCGAAACGCGTCACCCCCTACGCCCATCTGGTGCTGGGAGCGGTGTACTTCATGGTGCCGACCTCGGTGTGGCTGGCGGTCACCGGAGAGCTGTCGCTCGCCTCGGTGTTCCTCGGTCTGGGCGCGGGCGCGTGGGTGACCGGCTTCGACATCATCTATGCGTGCCAGGACGTCGAGGTCGACCGGCGCGAGGGGCTGCACTCGATCCCCGCGGACTTCGGGGTGGCGCGCGGACTCGGGGTTGCGTTCACACTCCACATGGGGTTCGTCGCGTGTCTCGTGATCGCGGGGTCGATCCTGTCCGCGGGCCGTCCGTACTACATCGGCGTGCTGCTCACGACGCTGCTCTTGATGTACGAACACCGGCTCGTCAAACCGAACGACCTCTCCAAGGTGAACGCGGCCTTCTTCACCACCAATGGAATCGTCAGCATCGCGCTCTTCGCGCTGATCGCGCTGGACACGGTGATCTAGCGTGGCCGTGTTCGCCGTCGGCATAACAGGGGGGAGCGGAGCGCCGTACGCGTTGCGGTTGCTCGGTGCGCTGGCGTCGTCGGGTCACGACGCCCACGTCGTCATCTCGCCGGCGGGGGAGAAGGTGTTGCAGCTCGAGACCGGGCTGCGGCTGGGGCGCACGCTGCGCGAAAAAGAAGACGCGCTGACGCGCGCACTCGAGCTCGTCGAAGGTAGGGAAGGGCGCGGCACGCTGCGACTCTTCGACCCCATGAACCTGGCGGCACCCATCTCCAGCGGATCGTTCCCGAGCGCGGGGATGGTCATCGTGCCGTGCTCGACGGGCACACTCGGCCGCGTCGCGAACGGCATCTCGTCGAACTTGATCGAACGCGCCGCCGACGTGATGCTCAAGGAGCGGCGCCGCCTGGTGGTCGTGCCACGCGAGACCCCACTCTCCGAGATCCACCTGCGCAACATGCTGGCGCTACGGCAAGCCGGCGCCGACATCCTACCCGCGATGCCCGCCTTCTATCACCGCCCGCGCACCATCGCGGACATGGTCGACATGATCGTCGGCCGCATCCTCGACCGCCTCGGCGTCGAGAACTCATTGTTTTATCGATGGGGGAAAGACACGGCGGCGGGCGACGTCCAGATGGAAGAGTAGTAGAGGGCTCGCATCGAGGGCTTCCCTCCGCTCTCAGGTCCTCGCTCGCATCCGATTGTGGACTTGTGGCTCGCTGCGGAAGTTCGCGTCGGGAACCCTCGATGCGAGCCGAAAGGACCCGCCGGGCAGCGTTCGTACAATGAAAAGGCCCCGCGCCGTTTCCGACGCGGGGCTCTTTCGAACCGAATCGATTGGATTCGATCTTGGAACTACATGTTCCAGGCCAGGCCGGCACGC
>JAKEHA010000214.1 GCA_022615275.1 Candidatus Latescibacterota bacterium | reverse complement strand
GTCCTGCACTTGTATGACTACGCCTTCGTCGCTGCGCCGCGTCGAGACTTCCACCCGCCCGCCGGTGTCCGTGAACTTGATCGCGTTTTGCACGAGGCACAAGAACACCTGCGTGATGCGACGATTGTCGATGTAGACCACCGGGATCTCGTAGCCGGGCGTGAACGAGATCTCGATGCGCTTCTCGCCCGCGGCCTCGATCACCTTCGGCCACAGCGAGCGCACCACGTCGTGGATGTGCGAGAGACTGAAGGAGAGCATCGCCTCGGAGACTTCGAGCTTCGAGAGGTCGAGCAGATCGTTGATCAATCGGAGCAAGTGGTCGCCGTTGTCGGCGATGACGTCGAGGAAATGGCGGCGGTCCTCTTCGCCCACCAGCCCGTCGCGCATCGCCTCGGTGTACGCGATGATCACCGAAAGCGGCGTGCGCAGCTCGTGGCTGATGTTGGCCAGGAACTCGGTCTTCATCTGGTCGACCTGGCGCAGCTTCTGGTTCGCGTCCTGGAGGTTCTTGTTCTGGAGGATGATTTGCTGCTCGAGCATCTTGCGCTGCGAGATGTCGTGCACCATCACCTGGATGAACGTGTCCGACTTGATCTGCACCAGGCTGGCGCTGACGTCGACGAAGATGATCGTGCCGTCGCGGCCCACGAAGCGGCGGTCGACGAACACGCGCGTCTTCTGGCTCATGATGTTCACGAAGTCGCGGCGGGCTTGGAACTGGTCCTCGGGCGGGAACAAGTCGAAGTACGCCTTGCGCAGCAGGTCATCTTCGTTGAAGCCGAGTACCGTGCAGCACTGGCGGTTGACCTCGAGCAACCGGCCCGAGTTGCGGTCGATCAGCATGATGATGTCGCTCGCGTCGCGCTGGAGCGTGCGGTAGCGCTCGCCCAGGTCCTTCGCCTCATCGAGCAGCATGGCGTGCTCGATGGCGCAGCCCGCGATGTTGCCGCAATTGACCAGTTTCCCGAGGTCCGAGTCGTCGAGCGCGTCGGGTTCGCAGCAGCCCAGGTTGAGCGTCCCGATCACCTTGCCGTGCGCGATCAGCGGCACCGAGATGTCGCAGGCGACCCGCTCGTCGCCGACCACGTCGAGGAAGCGAGCGTCGGTGGCGATGTCGGTGCGCAGGATGGCGCGGCAATTCAACACCACCCACCCGAGCGCGGTCTTTTCGTTGAGTGGAAGGCGGCGGCCTTCGCCCAACTTGCCCGACTCGCCCGGGGCCGCGTAGATGGGGTGCAGGATCAGCGACTTCTGGTCCGGCGACACGAGCGCGATGCTCGAGCGATCGAAGCGAATGAGCGGCGAGAGCTCGCGCGTGATGGTGGTCAGGATGTCGTCGAGCTTGGAGTACTGGAGAATCGAGCTGGCGATGCGAACCATCGCGAGCAACTCGGCGTTCAATTTCGTCGAGGAGGACATGGTCTCGCGCTGGTCGCTCATGGTCGTCGATGCCCCGAGGAATTCCCGGTCGCGCCTCGCCGTACCGCAAGAGGGACGACAAGGCCCTCTTCCCGGCGACGCAACGACCCGTCCCCGGTACTGCACGAAGCGTTCCAAGCGGCGCGCGGTCTCGGGCGATTGTGCGCGTCGTAACCGTATGCTAGACTGTCCGTTCGCCCTCTCGGTATGACCAAGAAAGACAAGCAAGTCCAAGCCCGGCGAAAGCCCCCCGCCCCGCCGGCCCGTACCGACCTCCGCGACTCGCTCGACGCCGCCCAGCCGTTTGGTTGGGGGAATCGCGCGGATTGGCTCCAGTTGGGCATGGTCGTGGGGGTGGCGCTGGCGCTCCGCGTGGCGTTCTACTTCTTGAACCGGGCCTTCAACCCGACCTTCCACTTCCCGGTGATGGACTCGCTCTATCACCACGAGTGGGCGCTGGACCTCGTCGCGGGCGGTACACCCGGCACCGACGCGTTTTTCCGCGGCCCCATGTACCCGTACTTCCTCGCCGTGCTCTACAAATTGAGCGGGTCGAGCATCGCATTCGCGGTATTCATCCAACACCTGATCGGCGCGCTGACCGCCGGTATCGTGTATCTCACCGCTCGCGAGTTGTTCTCGCGCCAAGTCTCGCTGATAGCGGGCCTGACGGCCGCTCTGTACTGGGTGCTGGTGTACATGGAAGGCGACCTGCTCCTCGAGACGCTGTTCATCTTATTCAATTCGCTCACCCTGCTGTTCTTGACGATGGGGATCCGGCGCCGGCGGCTGTGGATGCTGGCGGCGGGCGGTTTGGCACTCGGGCTCGCGACCATCACGCGCCCGAGCGTCATGGTGTTCTTCCCCGCCGTTCCGCTGGCCATCTGGCTAGCGTGGCGACGGGCCTCCGGGCGTCCCGCGGCGGGTGTCACCGGTGGGGCCCCCGCCGCGTCAGGCGGCGGGGTGACCGGTGACAGGACCCGCCGCGCAGCGTTCAGCGGGTGGATTGCGCAATCGCTCGTCGTGGCCGCGGCGTGCGCGATACCGATTCTGCCCGTGATGATCCGCAACTACGCCGTGGCCAAGGCCATCGTGCCCGTGGGCGCATCCGGCGGCGTCAACTTCTGGATCGGCAACAACCCCGTCTCCGACGGCTCGACCGCCATCGTGCCGGGCACGCGCGCGGACTGGTGGGGCGGCTACGAAGACGCCATCGCAATGGCCGAAAAAGACGTGGGACGCAAGCTCAAGCTCGCCGAAGTGTCCGACTATTACTTCAAGAAGGGCTTCGAGTACATCCGCGAGAGTCCCAGCGACGCGACCGCACACATGCTGAAGAAGTTCCAGATGTTCTGGGGCGCGGGCGAACGCGCCAACGACAAGTACATCTATTTCTTCTGGCATCTGGCCAAGATGAAGTACGTCCCGCTGCCCGGGTTCTGGCTGGTGGCACCGATCGCCGTCCTGGGCGGCGTGCTCTTGTGGCGGCGGCGCTCCGAGCTCGTGATGTTCTACTCGTTCGTGATTCTCTACTCGCTGGGTGTCATCGCCTTCTTCGTGAATGCGCGATTTCGTTTGCCGATCATCCCGGTATTGTGTCTCTTTGCCGCCTACGGCGGCGTGTACGTGTGGCGCGCGTTCCGGGAGAAACAATTCGGGCTGATAAAGGCGGTTCTCGTAATCGCCGCCGCGGCCGCGCTCGTCAATTCGGACTACCTCTATCAGAAGCAGATGCGCGCTTACTCGGACGCGTTCTCGAACTACACGCTGGGCAACGCGTACCTCAAGATGGGGAGCAAGGGCACGGCACTCTCGCACTACACGCGCGCCGACGAGATCAACCGGCGGTACCCGACACCGTCGTACCGACTCATTCAGCGCGAGGTCGACTACAACCTCGGTACACTCTTGTGGGAGGAAGGCATGTGCTCGCGCGCGATCGGAATCCTCGAGCGCGTGGGCGGCAACGACGAGTTCGCGTTGCACGCACTCGACTGCCTGGGCGATTGCTACCTGAACCGCAAGGACCTGAGCAACGCGACCCGCGTCTACGAGCGGCTGCGTTCGATATCGCCCTCCGACCAGCGCGGGGTGGCGGGGCTCGCGCGTTGCGCGGCCATGACGGGCGATTACGCGACGGCCGAACGCATGCTGCACGAGATCGTCGACCCGTCGCGCGCGGTGTATCCGCCCGCGTACATCGCGCTCGCGGAAGTCCAGCGCGCGCAGGGCAAGATCGACGAAGCCATCGCGAGCTACACGCACATCGCACAGCTGCTCGGCTATCAGCGCCAGGGCTACCTGGCGC